>CAZPHK010000145.1:0-12028 GCA_964586015.1 uncultured Acidobacteriota bacterium
AGGAAAGAGAGCTGCCCCGTGGATGAAGAGTATATGAAGAAAAACCGTTTCCTCGTCTATTTTACAATCGACAAGGTCCTGCCCCTGGTCGGCGACAGGGAGTAACGCGAACGACTTTAATCCTGGATGCCCCTCTTAAATTATTGATTGAAACTCTGTACGGAGTGAAATAATGGTATGGTTCATTTTCGAAGAAGCAACCGGAGGCATTTAAGATTTCACGGTCCCAACCAGGTAAAATCGGCAAATTCGGATC
Source organism: uncultured Acidobacteriota bacterium (assembly GCA_964586015.1). Taxonomy (GTDB): domain Bacteria; phylum Acidobacteriota; class UBA6911; order UBA6911; family UBA6911; genus UBA6911. The sequence continues at coordinate 257 of CAZPHK010000145.1, forward strand.
GTGCCACTAAAAATGTATCTACGCCTTCCGTAAAAAATCAAAGCAAATCCAATAAATCCGCAAAATGTCGAGAACAAAGCAATTGCCCCTTGCGTACCAGATGTAAAGCCGGCGTATGCCGCTGAATAATTATTTGGTGTCAGGTAATTCCGCCCTGTACTGCTCAATTTTTTCCTTCTGTTTTTTGACGGCATCTTCAAGTTCGTAATCGCTTGGGGAGGGATAGACGGAGACCAATACTTGTTTTATGTGGGTCCGGCTGGCCTGTACCTTTTCTTTGAAGGCTTTATCGTCAATAGGATGGTCCAGCGCTATGGTGTACCAGATGTAAGCATCCATATTATCCTGGACGATCCCGCGGCCGTTTTCGAAGGCGCGGCCCAGACACGCCTGGGCTTTGTAGTTGTCTAGATAGGCGAATCCGGAACAATACAGGAAATCCGAACGCGGTGTTTTATCGCCGCTGTCATTGGTCCAGAGTTCGTCGATTTTTTCCTTCTGCTGTTGAGGCGGCATCCGCTGCAGCCGGGCCATCAGATCGATTATTTCCGATTCATGGAGAAGCGATTTTTCGTCCTCCGAAGCGGGATTTATCTGGGCAAGAACGGATATTGGGGCGAGTAATAGTATCGTTGTTATTGCAAGCAGCAGTCTCTTAATCATAAAGCCTGAATCTCCTTACATATTTAATTTTACCACGTCCGTGGTGTGCGGCTGCTTGCTGCCGTCTTCGTTATATCAATACCAGATCAAGGCGGCAGCAAGCTGCCGCACTCCAAGGATTATTCCTTCGCCATGCTATTGATGGCGGCGCCCGAGATGTCGACGATGGCGGTGCCGCCGTCGACCGGAAGGACGACCCCGGTAATAAAGGAGCCGTCGTCGCCCGCCAGGAGGCTGCAGATGCCGCCGATTTCTTCTGTGGAGGCGGTTCTGCGCAACGGCATGTCTTTTGTGAAATAGGACAGGACACCCTCCAGGTCGGTTCCCAGTTTTTCTGTAAAATGGCCCATCGCGTTTTCGAACATTTCCGTCCGCATGGCACCGGGACAGATTACGTTGCACCGGATCTTTGACGGACCGAAGTCCAGGGCAACCTGTTGAGACAGCATAATCAGCCCGCCCTTGGACGCGACATAGGCAGGCATATTGGGAATAGCCCGGATGCCCGCCACGGAGGCGACATTAATAATAGACCCGCCGCCGTCGCGGATCATGTGCGGTATGGCCGCCTTCATGGTGTAGAAGGGTCCGGTGAGATTTACCGCAAGCACCTGTTGCCAGGTATCGTTGTTGACGTCAATCACGCTGGCGGGGGGATACTGGTCCATGGCGGCATTGTTCACGAGGACATTCAGCTTCCCTCCGAATGCCAGGGCTGTTTCAACCATTCTTTCGACATCTTCCTGCCTGGAGACGTCGCCGGCGCAGGTTGTTATCGATTCAGCCGGCAGGGAGCCGGCAATCCGCTGGAGCATTTCATCCCGGCGGCCTGCGATGCATACTTTGGCTCCATCCCGAACAAATCGCCGGGCGATCGCCGCCCCAATCCCCGTGCCGCCTCCGGTTATAAGCGCCACTTTTCCTTCAAGTTTCATCCGGTATCTCCCCGGTAAAATTTGAGATTGATCTCCCGCTTATTGTTTCCCGTAAAAAGCGGCAATGGTGTCTACGACATGCCGTTTCTGTTCGGTTGTCAGTTCCGGATAAACCGGCAGGGCCAGTGTTTCTTTCGACGCAGCATGGGAATGAGGGAAATCGTTTTGGTGATAACCCAGTGACAGGAAGCAATCCTGTTCGTGTAAAGAAACAGGATAGTACACTTTTGAATCGATGCCTTGTTCCTTGAGAAAATCCTGCAGCGCGTCGCGCTTTTTACACCGGATAACATACTGATGATAAATATGGGAACGGTCCGGAAGAATTGCAGGCGGCGAGACGAAATCAGCAAGGCCCGCCGCTTTAAAATCGCGCGTGTATTCATCGGCGTTGTTGCGTCGCGCTTCGGACCATTTGAGGAGGTAGGGCAGTTTTACACGCAGAACTGCGGCCTGAATTTCATCCAATCTGCTGTTGACCCCTACGACTGAATGATAGTATCGGTCTCTTTCTCCATGAACCCGAAGCATTCGGACCGTTTCGGCCAGATCTTTACTGGATGTCAGAACCATACCCCCGTCGCCGGCTCCTCCAAGGTTTTTGGATGGGAAAAAACTGAAGCATCCGAGATCTCCCATAGAACCGGCATCCTTGCCTTTATAGACTGCGCCGAGTGCCTGGCAGGCATCTTCAATAACCGGGATGTCGTATCGCTCCGCTATGCCTGAGATTTCGTCCATATCCGCGCATTGGCCGAATAAATGAACGGGAAGTACTGCTTTCACGACAGAACCGGATGCCTCGTGAATCAGCCTGTTGTCATTCAGGCGGACACTGCATTTCCGAGCCAGAAAGGAATCCAGTCTCTCCGGATCCATTTCGTAGCCTCGCGGTTCGATGTCGACAAAAATGGGACGGGCGCCGAGATTGGAGATCGCCCCGGCGGTTGAAAAAAAAGTGTAGGGAACCGTCACGACAGCGTCCCCGGGTCCGATTCCAAGCGCTTTTAGAGACAGCAATAAGGCGTCTGTTCCCGATGCGACACCTACGGCAAACGGAACGCGGCAGAATTCCGCAATTTCCTTTTCCAGGGATGCAACCTGTTCTCCCATAATAAAGCGCTGGCTTTCCAGCACCTCTCCCACGGCAGGAAGGATTTCATCCTTGATTGTTTTGTATTGAGCCTGAAGATCCAGTAGCGGTACTTTCATGCATATTCCCCGATCCGGTTTCTGTTCCCGCACGTAGGGGCGAACCTTGTGTTCGCCCTTTTCGTGTCTCCAAACAGCCCTGTTTATAGTAACAGGGCGAACACAAGGTTCACATACGTTGTCGCCAAGGCCGGTACGAGGGCGAACACAAGGTTCGCCCCTACGTGTATTTGCTGGATGTTCCGGATGTGAAATGAAAAATGGGCCTGTCGACTCTATTAATTTTCAAAGGGCCGTGCTTCGTACCGGCAGGCAGAAAGGCGATAAAGCTTTTGTCGATGATGTTCTTTTTGCCGTCGATCCAGAATTCCACTTCACCGCCCAGATCGTTGACGTCTTTCGGGTTGGTCCCGACGAAGCCGATGGCTTCCGGGAATTCATGGCTGTGTTCCTGGACCGTTCCTTCCTCTCCTTTGCCGGCGGGCCAGTCTCCCGGCCAGAACCAGGCGGTTTCCATGTAAAAAGCCCCGTCCAGCACCTTGCTGTCCAGACTGACGACGCGGCTGGCTTCACTGTCTGAAAACGTCGGGGTCCAGGGAGCGTCTCCCACTTCAGATCTTAATTCCGTAACAATGTACTTCTTGTCCCATGCGCCCATTATTCCGCGGCTCCTCTTTTTAGTTTTTCATGCCCGCCGGGATCGGCTTCAGCCAGGGTGCCGGCCCCGATCATGATCGTCAGTTCCAGGTGCGGCCGTTCAAACTTCTTCCATACCAGCGGACCGTGTTTCATGCCCTTCGGTACGTAAATGGCGGATGAGCGGTTGATGGTAACCGTTTCCCCTTCCATGCCGATCTCGATTTCTCCGCCGAGGTCTTCGGGATTATTCGGATCCGTCCCGAGGTGTATGACGATTTCGTCATAGTCATGGCTGTGTTCTTCAATATGCGGATTTGGATCCGGCATGCCCAGAATCCATCCCGTTTCCACGTACATCTTGGTTCCCGGTACAAGATTGCTGCTCATCAAGGTCATCGCCGGGATTCGGCCTTTTACCTCCATTACAGGGATTACCTCGTACGCGGGTTTCTCCACCACGTATTTTTTAATGTCGGACTTGTCCATCCTTATTGTTCCTCCTGGCATCATTTGCATTTTCAATTGTCGTTACAGAGCAGTTATGAAGCAAGAAAAATAGCAGGATCCTTGAAGTGCGGCAGCTTGCTGCCGCCTTCATATGGCGCCGATATATCGAAGGCGGCAGCTTGCTGCCGCCTTCCAAGGATCCTACGCTTCAAACTGCTGATAGCCCAGTGATTAAATTTCGATACAGATTTTGCCGAAGTGGCGGCCGGCTTCCATATGCTCGAAAGCTTCTTTCACTTCATCGAAGCCGAATATCCGGTCTACGACCGGGTGCAGGTTATGCATTTCAATAGCTGTATTCATGGCTTCGAACATCTCCCTTGATCCGACGAAAATACCCTGGATCCGGATGCCGTTCATCAGGACGGTAAGTATGTTTGCCTCCCCTCCCGACGCCAGCACTCCAATCAGGCTCAGAATGCCTCCCCGCCTCAAAGCCGCTACGGACTGGTTGAATGTGCCGCTGCCTCCGACCTCTACGACTATATCCACGCCGTGTCCATCGGCAAACGTTCGGGCCTGTTTCCCCCAGTCCGGCGTTTTTTTATAGTTGATGGTATGCGCGGCGCCAAGTTGCCTGGCTTTCGCCAGTTTTTCGTCGCTGCCGGATGTGATGACTACACGGGCTCCGTTCAATTGGGCAAATTGAAGGGCAAAGATGGAGACGCCGCCGGTGCCGAGAGTGAGAACTGTGTCTCCAGCCTTTACGTTGCCCGCAACTACAAGAGCATTCCAGGCCGTCAGGGCGGCACAGGGCAGGGTGGCCGCTTCGGCAAAGGTCAAGTGGCCCGGCATCGGCACGACACCGTCCTCATGAACGGCTACGTACTCCGCCAGGACTCCGTCCCGTCCGGCTCCCAGCGCGGTTCGGACGCTTTCATCCGTTGCCGCCCCGGATATCCAATTCTCGAAAAAAGTGTTCGTCACCCGGTCGCCGGGCTTCACTCTCCGTACTTCCGAACCGACTGCGACAACCTCTCCGGCGCCGTCCGAAAAGGGGATTTGCGGCAGCTTGAGCCTGGGGTTATAGAGTCCCTTGACGGTCAGCAAATCGCGATAGTTCAGGGACCATGCCTGCATCCTGATAAGAACCTGGTGCGGACCGGGTTCCGGCGTCGGACGGTCTGCGATCTTCAGGCCTTCAAGTCCGAAATCTTCAATTTGATAGGCTTTCATTTCTTCTCCATATGTCAATAATCCATTATTATAGCGAGGCACGGGACATTTCAATCCCTCCACGGAGGATTGTACGAACACGTATCTTTAAAAAATATGCGGTATTCTCCAATTTATTCGCACATAAACGCGGGCTATATGGTTAAATTGTTCTTTTACATATGTCTTGGGCTTGTTTCGGCTTGAACATGCGGGATGGATGACTTATAAGAATCATCCGGTGAAATCGGCCCGTGGCTGATTATGACTACTTAAATTATCAGATGAAGAGAGGAAATCGACATGGCGATCATCGACTTTGGCGGTGTTAAGGAAAAGGTCATTACAAGAAAAGAATTCCCTATGGCAAAGGCGCGCAAGGTACTCAAAAACGAGACGATTGCGGTGATCGGATACGGTGTCCAGGGACCTGCGCAGTCTTTGAACATGAAAGACAACGGCTTCAACGTCATTGTCGGACAGTCCAAAAAATTCAAGGCGGACTGGGACCGGGCCAGAAAAGACGGATGGGTGCCCGGGAAAACCCTGTTCGACCTGGACGATGCTTGCGAGCGGGGAACGATTATTGAATATCTCGTTTCCGATGCGGCCCAGAGGGCCATCTGGCCGATAGTGAAAAAACATTTGAAGCCTGGAGACGCGCTGTACTTTTCCCACGGATTTTCAATCGCCTACAAAGAGCTGACCAAGGTGATTCCTCCGAAGGACGTGGATGTGATCCTGGTGGCGCCCAAGGGTTCCGGGACTTCGGTCCGCCGGAATTTCCTTTCCGGCGCAGGGATCAATTCCAGCTTCGCGGTCGAACAGGACGCCACCGGGCGTGCCATGGACCGGTGCATAGCCCTCGGAATCGCGATCGGTTCCGGGTTTCTGTTCCCGACAACGTTCAAGAATGAGGTCTACAGCGATCTGACCGGTGAGCGCGGCGTTCTCATGGGCGCGATCGCCGGGATCATGGAAGCCCAGTACGAGGTGCTGAGGAGACACGGCCACAGCCCGAGCGAAGCCTTCAACGAAACGGTTGAAGAGTTTACCGAAAGCCTGATAAGGCTTGTGGCGGAAAACGGCATGGACTGGATGTATGCCAACTGCTCGGCTACAGCCCAGAGAGGCGCGCTCGACTGGAAGCCGAAGTTCAAAAAGGCTGTGATGCCGGTGTTCAGAGAACTGTATCAAAGAGTGGCGTCGGGAGCGGAGACAAAGCGAGTACTGCAGTCCTGCGGCCGATCCGACTACCAGGTCCAGCTGACCAGGGAACTGAACAGAATGGCGAACTCCGAATTCTGGCGGGCCGGCGCCGCAACGCGCAAGCTGCGCCCGAAAGAATCCGCCAAGACGGACATTTCCAAGGCAAAAGGCGTCGGCGGCCGCGCGAAGAATTAAAATCCGTTCTCCGTTCAGGATTCATGGCTCGGGTGCCGGGTTTGCGCTCCGCCCGATTTTCTCGCCGCCAGGCCGGCATACAGGAGCTTTGCACGTCTCGTAGGGGCGAACCTTCCGCCTTCGCCCCTAGCCGAATCGAAGATTCGGCCGGGCTTCCGGCTTCGCTTTCAGCTTCGCCGGACAAGTCGGCGGACAAGCTGGTGTTCGCCCCCGAACCGACCTTGGCAACGTTGCAGGGGCCAACTTTGTGTTCGCTCCCAACCCGGCTTTGGCAACAATGGGGAGGCGAACCTTGTGTTCGCCAGGGACAGGAAGGAGAAACGGCATGAGCAAGATCAAAATGCTGAAAGGTTTCAGAAGCCGATACCCGTATGAATTCGAAGCGGGCAAAGAAAAATATCTACACGGAAAGCGAATACTTCCGAAGCCGATTACGGGAAAAGAAACCTTGCCGGATCTGATCGACAGCACCATGTTGGCCTATAACGGCGCCCGCCTGAAAGAGGCTTGCCGTCTATTTTCCGAAAAGATGCTCGGCGCCAGGGTTACCGTGGGCATGAGCCTGGCCGGAGCCATGACGCCGGCAGGACTCGGCTCCGCGGCAATCATTCCTCTTATAAAAGCCGGTTTTGTGGACTGGATCGTTTCAACCGGAGCCAACCTGTATCACGACCTGCATCACGCACTGGATATGCCTCTCTATTGCGGGTCGCCTTTTACACGGGATCCCGAACTAAGGAAGGTCGGAGTCGTGAGGATTTACGACATCCTGATCGACAACAACGAGGTCCTGACGGCAACGGATTTTGTCTTAAGAAAGGTATTGATGCAGCCGGAGTTCCAGCACGAGATGGGGACGGCGGAACTCCATTATCTTCTGGGAAAATACTGCGCGGAATTTGAAAGACAGACAGGACGCAAGGATACTTCTCTCCTGGCGGCCGCCTACCGTGCGGGCGTCCCCTGCTTCTGTTCCTCTCCCGGCGATTCGACTATCGGGATGAACATTGCCGGAGTGGAGCTTCGCGGGAACGGATTGCGCATCAACCCGTCGCGGGATGTCAATGAATCCACCGGAATAGTCCTTGCCGCAAAACGGGCCGGATATAAAACCGGCGCGCTTCTTATAGGGGGCGGATCTCCGAAAAATTTCCTGCTGCAGACGGAACCGCAGATACAGGAAGTTCTGTGCATCCATGAGAAGGGACACGATTTCTTTATCCAGTTCACGGATGCCCGTCCCGATACCGGGGGGCTTTCCGGGGCCACGCCGCAGGAGGCCACTACCTGGGGCAAGGTCGATCCCGAAAAACTTCCCGGCACCGTTGTCTGCTACCTGGATTCGACCGTAGCTCTCCCCATTTTAACTCACTATGCCGTTGCGCGGCACAAACCGAGAAAGTTGAAACGCCTGTACGATCGGCTCCCGGCTTATATGAAGCTGGTGAAGAAGGAATTCGAGAAAAACAACGAGGAATTCCAGTAGGGGCGAACCTTCCGCCTTCGCCCCTAGCCGAATCGAAGATTCGGCCGGGCTTCCGGCTTCGCTTTCAGCTTCGCCGGACAAGTCGGCGCACAAGTTGGTGCTCGCCCTCAAACCGGCCTCGGCAACAATGTTACGCGAACCTTGTGTTCGCCCCGTGATCAATACAGTCAGAAGTCAGACAATTCTATGGAAACCAAGCAGGTCCGGATTAAAGCGTCTCATCTGAAAGAGCTGGCTCAAAAACACGGCACGCCGCTTTTTATTGTGGATCACGAGGCCATCCGAAGCAATTATGCCGAGTTCAACAGGCGCCTGCCGCGCGTGCAGGCTTACTACGCCGTGAAGGCCAACCCGGACCCCGCCGTAATCCGCACCCTGTATGATATCGGTGCCAGTTTCGACGTTGCGTCTATCGCAGAGTTCAACCTGGTCTACGGAAATATCCGGCATTTGCCTGCAAAGACGCGCCAGAACTTTGTGTGGGATAAAATCGTCTATTCCAATCCCATAAAGGATATGCATACACTGGAGGAGCTGGATCGCTACAAACCGCTGGTGGCTTTTGACAATTCCGAAGAAATTGAAAAAATCCGGCAATATGCGCCCAATGCAGGGCTGGTCCTGCGTATCCGTGTTCCCAATACGGGATCGATGGTCGAACTGTCCAGCAAGTTCGGCGCATCTCCGGCCGAAGCGGTGGATCTTATCGCCGAAGCCCGGAATGCCGGTCTGACGGTTGAGGGGCTTGGATTTCATGTCGGAAGCCAGTGTACGAATTTCGAAAACTATGTCCAGGCCGTTGCCATCTCCGCCATGATCATGGAAGAAGCAACAGCCCGGGGATTCCAACTCAGATTGCTCGATATAGGGGGCGGTTTCCCGGTCCGATACGATCCGCATGTGCGGCCTTTCCGGGAACTGGCCGGAATACTCAGTAAAGAGCTCGATCGTCTTTTCCCGAAAAATATGGAAATTCTGGCGGAGCCGGGCAGGTTCATGGTCGGATCGGCGGCGACTCTTGTAGCGGAGGTCATCGGGAAATCCGAACGCGACGGAAAACGCTGCTATTATATCAATGACGGTATCTACCATACCTATTCCGGTATACTGTTCGATCACTGCCAGTACCCGATTAAGGCGTTCCGAAATGGGCCTAAAAGCATCTCAGCCGTATTCGGCCCCACCTGTGATGCGCTCGATACCATCTCCCAGGCGGAGGAACTGCCGGATCTCAAGCTTGGCGATCTTGTGTACAGCGAAAATATCGGAGCCTACAGCCATGCTTCCTCGACTTTTTTTAACGGTTTTCCGCCGGCAAAAGTTGTGCATGTCAATATATAAAAACGTTGAACGTGCTAACGTGCTAACGTCCTAACGTGCGAACGTGGGCTGGCGGGTTTCGATATCTGGCGGGTCGCAAGAGGCAGGCTTTCGGTGGGGGGCACGGATCTTTAATAAAAGCACGTGCTAACGTGCTAACGTCCTAACGTGCGAACGTGGGCTGGCGGGTTTCGGTATCTGGCGGGTCGGAAGGAACAGGCTGCTGGTGGGAGTTCCTTATCGTTAACAAAACCACGTTGCATGTTAAAAACAATAGATTGTTGAACGTTCCAAAGAGGTTTTTGCCTTAAACGTGTAACGAAGCTTTTTCTTTTAACGTGCAACGTTTAACGTTCAACCTGCAACGGTAGTTTTATTTAGGATTTTAATATTATGAAAGTACTGGTTATTAATTGCGGGAGCTCATCAATCAGGTTTCAACTTCTGGATATACTCGGGGTCGGGACGGATGAAAAGCTGCTGATAAAGGGATTGATCCAGCGGATCGGCGAAGGGGAGTCCTCCGCAAGCTGCACGACGGCGGACGGCCGGTCTTTCAGTTTTGAACGGAACGTGCCGGACCATAAAAGGGCAATCGAAGAGGTATTCAGCCTGCTTCTAAAAAGCGGCACCTTGAAAAGCGCGGCCGAAATTGAGGGCATCGGGCACCGGATGGTTCATGGCGGAGAGCACTTTCGTGATTCGGCTCTGATTGATGCCGATGTGGAAAACGCCATCGAGGAATGCTGCGAGCTGGCGCCGCTTCACAATCCGCACAATCTGAACGGGTACCGCGCGGCCATGGAACTGCTTCCCGAAGTGCCTCAGGTGGCGGTCTTCGATACCGCCTTTCACGCCACTCTGCCCGAAAGGGCGTACCTGTACGCCATACCCTACGAAACATACAAGAAGGACAAGGTCCGCCGCTTCGGTTTTCACGGAACGTCGCATCGATTCGTATCGGAACGGTTTGCCCATATCCAGAATGATCCGGATCGCACAAGGAAGATTATCACGTGCCATCTCGGAAACGGCTGCTCCATAACCGCCGTCGATGAGGGGAAGTCCATCGATACCTCGATGGGATTTACGCCGATCGAAGGTCTGGTCATGGGCACGCGACCGGGCGATGTGGATCCCGGGGCCCTTTTGTACCTTTTGAACCGGTTCGATTCCGATGTTGCGAAACTCGATAAACTCCTGAACCACCAGAGCGGCCTTCTCGGTCTGTCCGGCAGTTCCAACGATATGCGGGATCTTCTTCAGAAGCGAAAGGAGGGCAACCGGCGTGCCGGCCTGGCCGTGGAAATCTTCTGTTATCGCGTCCGTAAATACATCGGATCGTATATGGCGGTGCTCGGCGGCGCGGACGCCGTCATATTTACCGGCGGAATCGGTGAAAACGCGGTTGAGATCCGCGCGGAAATATGCGAAGGGCTGCAGCCTCTGGGAATTGTTTTGGATATAGAAAAAAATCTGGCGACACGGGGAGCAGAGACCGAAATCAGCCTTTCCACAAGCCCCTGCAAGGTATGGGTGATCCCGACAAACGAAGAGCTTCTCATCGCGCGCGACACGGTACGATGTATCAAAAAGAAATAAAGCGTCGTTGCACGTTACACGTTGAACGTTGCAGGTTAAAAACAAACAGATCGTTAAAGGTTAAAGACAACTGCATCGTTACACGTTCCCGCTTAATTACATTGATTCATTGATAGTCGGCTTGGTTTTAACGTTCCAACGAAGCTTTTTTCTTTTAACGTTCAACGTTCAACGTTCAACCTGCAACGTTATAGTTATTCCTTTATGGTACGGCGTACGTTGATGGTGTAATCGTGTCCGGGTATGCGCACCTTTATGTGACGTTCGTCTGAAATTTCCGGCTTGAATCCGGTCCGGTACCCGAGAGAGTAATAATTCTTCATGGAAGAAACGATTCTTTTCGATACACCCATGACGTCCCCGGTCTCGGCTGAAAATTTGCGGCCGCCGGATTCCTCCATCAGCTGCTTCTTGTTGACGGCATCGCCCCCCATGGATGCGATGGCGGCGGATTTGTTGTCGAATCCAAGCGTATACAACGTACACCTGGAAGCCTGGATATGTTCGACGGTCGCGGGGCCCAGGCCCCGGAAACGGTTGGAAATGACGAGCAGGGCTTTCTTCGGATGAGCGCTTTTGCGCTGACTGCGTATGGCCCGGTCTATGCACAATCCTGTCAGCGGATCGGCGCCGAAAAACTCAGCCATGAATCCCAGCTTCCGATCGGCGGGCACGGCGATGTTTTCCAGCGCTGAAACCAGAAGGCTCCTGTCGGCGGTAAAATCGGCTTCCAGGTAAACGTCCCTGTCGTCGAAGGAGTAAAGGCATACGTCATCATCGGGATCCAGCAGATAGATGATATTCAGTACGAACTGCTTGGCGATGTCCAATTTTCTCAACTCGATCGTGCTGGTGTCCAGAAGCAGGGCCAGGCTCACTGGATTGTCGTCATAGCGCACAAAATTGACG
>CAZPHK010000146.1:0-11751 GCA_964586015.1 uncultured Acidobacteriota bacterium
GGTCTCGAGACGCCATCAAAAAATGGGTCGATGAAGAAATGCAGCCGGGCGACCTTGTCGCCGTAATCACAACCGGGTACGGGATGGGCGGCCTGCAGCAGTTCACGGCCGACAAAAAGCTGCTTTATGATGCGACCGATCGCATCCGTTTCAATACGCTCAGCCGTGTCGGGTCCGCAAGCTTCCGGCCTGAGTCCGGGATACCATTACTGAAGCTTGCGGACCCAGGCCGGAAGCTTGCGGACCCAACACGGGTGGAAATAATCAGAAGGTTTCTTGGAACCCTAGAAACCCTGCGATATGTTTTAAACGGCTTGGGAACCCTACCCGGCAGAAAGAGCCTCATATTTTTCAGCGAAAACCTGCAGTTGCATTTCGACGATTTCGAAGAAAGTGACGATGTGAAAACTACTGCGATATTTAAAATGGACCTGAACGACCTCGTCAAGGACAGGCTGCGTTTTATACTTCAGGAAGCCAACCGGGCGGCTGTCGTCATCCATATAATCGATCCACGGGGATCCGTCTGGACCGGAATGTCGGTTGAAGACACCTTGTCAAAGGTAAATGATTCCGACCCCATCACAAGAATACTTCTATCCGCCGAATCCGATGAAGAGAAGGTACTGCAAGCAAAAGAAATCGTGCGTCATCGTTATGATGCAGAACACAACGTATTAAAAAATATAAGTGATCTTACTAATGAGCGCGAGCAGCAATGGCTCAAATCCCGGGAAGGACTTGTAATAATGGCTCGGGAAACCGGGGGACTGGTTATCGGGCATCACAATGTCGTCGCCCTTTCCCTGCAGGAAGCCGTGCGGGACGGTGAGAGCTACTACCTGATCGGCTTCCGGCCTGATGCGGAAACCGTTGCGGAAATGCAGGAAAGCAAATCCAAATATCACGGCCTGCAAGTTTTGGTGAAACAGCCCGGTCTGCAGGTGCGTTCCCGCACCGGCTTCTTCAGTACAACCGAAGATCCCCCGTATGCGCCTGCCCCATCCGCGGATATGCTGGCGCAGGCGATGCTTTCACCACTACAGCAAGACAATCTTACGGTCCATCTGGCATCCGGTTACGTTTACGATCCGGACAAAAAATATCGGCTACCGGCCTGGGTGCATATACCCGGCCGTCAACTGACCATTCTCCGCGACAATACCGGCGAGAACTATGTCTCCCTGGAAACCTATGCGGCGATAACCGGCTTTGACGGTCTGATACACGATTCGGACAGGATGGAACATAAAATACTCCTTGATAACCAGGACGTTCTATCGGTCCGGGAACACGGCATCCGATTTGCTGTCACAATCCCGGCCAAGGATCCGGGCGCTTACTTCGTCCGGCTGGCCGTAAAAGACCTTGGCTCTGGCAAAATCGGCACCGCCTATCAATATGTCGAGATTCCTGATCTCGACAAGGAAGGTCTGTCCTTATCGGATCTCTTTGCAGTCAGCAGGAATGAAGATATTAGGCTGATCATTTCTAAAACAGCAGGCGAGTCCACGGAACAGTTTTACTCCACCGGACAGGATCGGGAAAAAAGCCCGGCTATCCGGCAATATCAGCCCGGAGAGAATCTTGAATACCTGGCCCTGATTTACAACGCGGACGCCCGGCAGGGATTGCCGCCCGATCTGGAGACACAAACCGTTCTTTACAGGGACGGGGCCGAAATTTTCAGAAGCGATCCCGAAGCCGTTGATTTAAGCGGGATCCATGATCCTTCAACAATTCCTATAAAAAAAAGGCTGCGCCTGGGCGAAAAGATGCCGCCGGGGAATTATATGCTGCAGCTTCAGGTCATCGACAAGCGGGCGGAGAAGCAACACAACCTTGCCACCCGTTCCCTGGATTTCGAAGTAATCCCCGGGCAGGAACCTGAGAATCTTGAAAAGGCTGAAGTATGGATCCGTAAAGGCAACGAGGCGGACAAAGAAGGCAGGAAAGAGGAAGCGGTTCAGGCCTTCGCGGAAGCGGCTCAGTTGTACAGAGAAGAGCTTCAAGGCAATCCGGACGATGCCGTTTTATGGAAACAGACAGGGATTGTGTCTTTCCTGGCCGGCGAGACAGATCACGCCTTAAACGCCTATGAAGAAGCCGCCCGGCTGCAGCCGGAAGACGCGGAATCGCACTATATGCTCGGCATTATCCGGGCAACGAATGATGCGGATTCGTCAATCGGAGACTTCCGGGAAGCCGTCCGGCTGAATCCTGAAAACGCAAAGTATCATTTCGATCTGGGCCGCGCCCTGGCTCAAACAAAAGACTTTAAAGCTTCGATTGAAGCCTTCAGGGAAGCGTCCCGGCTGGATCCCGAGGACGGGGAAAGCCATGCTTCCCTGGGTATTGTCCTCGAGCAGACGGGAGAAATGGAAGAAGCCGTTGCCGAATATCGCAAGGCTCTCTCCTTGAACCTTTCGGATGAAAGCGCCGACAGCGTGCGCCAGTTATTGAAAAACGCACTGGCTGAAGTGGAAGATCCGGACGCGGAAAAGCGCCGCGAATACTATGCCCTTAAAGCAAAACAATGGCGGGCAGCCTTGGAGCAGCACACTCCCGGAAAGCCCGATGCGGCGGCGGTAGAAGTAGGAAGCTGGCCGGCCGAAGATTTAAATACCATTCTTTACCTGGTCGGCAATATCCGGGAGGGAAAACTAAATCCCCTTATAAGCTATCGCATCATACACCTGTTAAACGGCAGTCGATTTATCAAGGAAAATATCCTTCCCTTTCTGGATCTTACAGACGATTCGCATCAATTGCTGAAGAGGGCGGCATTGCTGCATACCGACATAGCCATATTTCAATTGGATACCGGCTACGCGCCCGAAAAAATCGTGGTTTACGAAGATGGTTTCCAGATAGTGGACAGCAGCGCCCTGCTGGTTAAAAAGCGCGGGACATCCTCCGATTTTCCATGGGATCGAGTATATAAAATAATAATGGAGCCTGCCATTTCGGTTCAGGACGGCCGTGGAGACGTTGTGGGTAAAGGGTGGCACTGGAAATTTGCGCGTTTTCTACTCGATCAAATTAGTCCCAATCCATCCAAAGATGAAACGGTTCGCAAGTGGTATGCCGCTTCGACCGCTTTCATGATCTCAAGACGGCTTTTTGCCCATGTAGAGAATAATATTGTCCCGGCGCTGCAATTCTTTTCATCCGATCCGGTCTTATTATTCTACAGCGGCGTCCTGCACGAAAATTATGCTGCCTCCACATTTCAAAATGCCCTTTCGCCGGAGGGAGAGACCTACCCTTTCGAATCGAAGGAATCGGAACTGAAAAAAGCCCGGGAATATTTCCGGAAGGCTCTGAAAGCCGATCCCGAATTCTCCGAGGCGCGCCTGCATCTGGGCCGTGTGACGGGGCTGCTCGGCGATCACGACAATGCAGTAAAGGAATTGCAGAAAACCGCCGCTTCCCTCACGGATACCAGGCTTCGGTACTACTGTTCCCTCTTTCTCGGGAACGAACTGGCTGCCCTGGATCGCGTAGCCGAAGCCCGCAAGAAGTATGAAGCGGCTGCTGAACTTTATCCGAATGCCCAGGCCCCCCTGCTGAGTCTGAGCCGGCTTGCCCTCGGCAGCGGCGATTATGAAAACGCGATCCTCTTCGGGAAACAAATTTTCAATCTGCCTGCTGAAGGGGACACATCTGAGGATCCATGGTGGAACTATGATGTTTCACCGGCCCTTGATGCTCCCGATCTGATTAAAGAAATGTATGAAGCAGCCCGAGGGATTACCCGCTGAAACCTCAAAGCGCCGAAGGATCCCGAAAGGCTTCGTATTTCAGAAATATCCCTGAACCATTCTGCTCTCAGGCCCATCCAAATCCGTGACAGATCTCTGTGAAAAATCAGGCAATCCTGTTAGTATGTAGGACATTCAAAATTGGCTGAAAACAGGAATATCGACACGGATACGAAAGAAAAAGCGTTCCGTAAAACACGATGATGGGAAAACACCTATGCCCCGATTACTATTCCCGGCGTTATTGTTACTGTGCGCGTTTGCAACCGCCCAAAACCAACAATCCACCACGAAGCAGGATCCCGCCGATCTCAAGGTATTCCGGGTTAATGTAAACCTGGTGCAGGTGGACGCCGTCGTTACGGACAAAGACGGCCGTCCCGTTACCGATCTGACCGCAGAAGATTTCGTCGTCCTTCAGGACGGCAAATCCCAGGAAATTACCAACTTTTCACTGGTTCGCATGCCGCCTCCCGTTGCCCCTCCCCCTGCCGCGCAAAAAAGGCCGTCGAAGCCGGAGGAAGCCGCGCCGGTACCGCAAATCCAGTTAACACCCGACCAGGTGCGGCGGGTCGTTGCCCTGGTGGTAGACGATCTCGGGCTCTCCTTCGACAATACCGTCCGGTCTCGAGACGCCATCAAAAAATGGGTCGATGAAGAAATGCAGCCGGGCGACCTGGTGGCCGTGATCACAACAGGGTTCGGGATGGGCGGCCTGCAGCAGTTCACGGGCGACAAACAGCTGCTTTACAGCGCGATTGACCGCATCCGCTTCAATATTATCAGCCGTGTCGGGTCCGATAGTTACGGGGACGAACCGTCGGCCCTATCGTCCGAACAGCAGGAGGAACGCAACCGGGGGCTCGTGGGGGGAACCATGGGAGCCATACGATATGCCGTAAACGGCATGGAAAACCTTCCGGGGAGAAAAAGCCTCATACTTTTCAGCGAAAACCTGGGGACGAATTTCGACGCTTTTGCTGCCGACGACGCTGATGCCGTATTTTCGATGAATCTGAGCGACTCCGCCAAGGACGGGCTGCGCAATCTGGTTCAGGATGCCAACAGGGCGGCCGTCGTCGTCCACACCATCGACCCGAGAGGCAGCGCATGGGGGTCCCATATAGAAAATGAGAATGTTACCGCCGGGTCCATTCTGGCATCGCGGGAAGGTCTGATCGGATTGTCCCAGGAAACCGGAGGGCTCTTTATCCAACATCATAATTTAGTTGATGTTGCGTTGCAGGAAGCCGCAAGGGACGGCGAAATCTACTACCTGATCGGCTATCGCCCCGACGCGAAAACCGTCGCGGAAATGCAGGGCGGGCAGCAGAAGTACCACGAAATCAAAGTCCGGGTAAAACGGCGCGGCCTTCAGGTGCGTTCCCGTTCCGGTTTCTTCAGCACAACCGAAGACAGGCCCTATGCGCCCGCTCCAAAAGCGGATTCACTGGCGCAGGCAATGCTTTCCCCGCTCAAAAACGACGACCTGATGGTCAGTCTTTCATCCGGCTACGTCTGTAATCCCGAAGGGAAATACTTTCTGAGAGTCTGGGTGCATCTGCCGGGCCGGCAATTGACGATTCTACGCGACGCAAAGGGAGGGAACTATGTCTCCCTGGAGACATATGCGGCCACTACGGATTTCACCGGGCTGGTCCGCGATTCGGACAGGATGGAGCATAAAGTCCCCCTCAGCACCCAGGAGGTTTTATCGGTCCGGGAACACGGCTTCCGTTTTACCGTCACAATTCCGGCCAAGGATCCCGGCACCTATTTTGTCCGCCTGGCCGTAAAAGACCAGGGCTCGGGCAAAATCGGCTCCGCCTATCGGTACATAAAGATACCCGATCTGAAAAAGGAGGGCCTGGCTCTTTCGGATCTTTTCGCAATCAGCGGAGTTGAGGATGCCCGGCTGATCCTGTCGGAAACGGACGAAGAGTCCCCGGAACAGTCGTACTCCAACGGACAGGATCGGGGAGAAAGCCCCGCTGTCCGGCAATATCAGCCCGGCGAGAGTTTCGAATACATGGCCCTGATCTATAACGCGGACACCCGCCAGGGAAAGCCGCCCGACCTGGAAACCCGGACCGTTCTGTACAGGGACGGCAGTGAAATTTTCCGCAGCGACCCCGAAGACGTGGACCTCGGCGGAGTAAGCGATCCTGCCAGGATTCCGGTCAAAAAAAGACTGCGACTGGGCAAAACCATGCAGCCGGGGGATTACATACTGCAGCTTCAGGTCAGGGACAAACGGGGGGACAAGAAGCACAGTCTTGCCACATCATTTATCGATTTCACCGTGATCCCCGAGAAGGAACCCACCAATCTTGAAAAGGCTGAAACGTTGATTGTCAAAGGCAACGAAGCGGAAAGGGCCGGCAGAAAGGAGGAGGCGATTCAGGCATTTGAAGAAACCGCCCGGTTGTACCGGGAGGAACTCCGGCACAATCCCGACGATACTGTTTTATGGAAACAGACGGGGACGGTGTATTTTCTGGCCGGCGATACGGATCAGGCCGCAGCCGCCTATGAAGAGGCTGTCCGGCTTAATCCGGAAGACGCGGAATCCCATTATATGCTCGCCATTATCCATGCATCGATTGACGTCGATTCCGCCATCGGGGACTTCCGGGAAGCCATCGGTCTGAATCCCGAAAATGCGAAGTACCATTTCGACATGGGGCGTGCGCTGGCCCAGAAAAGAGACTTCGCGGCTGCAATTGAAGCCTTCAGGGAAGCCTCCAGGCTGAATCCGGAAGACGGGGAAAGCCGTGCTTCCCTCGGAATTGTACTGGAACAGACTGGAGAAATTGAAGCTGCCGCAGCCGAGTATCGCGAGGCGCTCACACTGAAGCTTTCGGACGAGAGCGCCGACAGCGTGCGCCGGTTATTGAAAAAAGTACTGGCGGAGACGGAGGGCGAGGATGCAGAGAAGCGCCGGGAATACATCACGCTTAAAGTAAAGCGATGGCGGTCTGCCGTGGAGCAGCATATACCGGGAAAGTCGGACGCAGCGGCGGTAGAAGTCGGAAGCTGGCCGGTCAACGACCTGGATATCATTATTTCCCTGATCGGGAATACCCGGGAAGGAAAACTGCAACCCATTGTCGAAGGCAGCCTCACACGCCTGTTCAAAGGCAGGCAATATATCGAGGAGAATATTCTTCCGTCTCTTATTCTGCCGGACAACGAGAACCAATTGCTGAAACGGGCGGCAGTGCTGCACACCGACATAGCCATGTTCCAGTTGGATACCGGCCATTTCAATGAGGAGAACGTGATTTATCGCGGTATCGTATATAAGAAGGACAAGGACGATGCCATCACGGTCCAGGACGGCAGGGGAACAGGTCAGAGCAAAGGCTGGCACTGGGAATTTGCGCGCTATCTCCTCGATCAAATCGCCCCCAACCCGTCCGAAGACGAGACGGTTCGAAAATGGTATGTTGCCGCGACAGCCTTTATGCTCTTCCGACGGCAATTTGGTGATGCAGAGGATAATCTGGCATCGGCGCTGGAATTATTTCCGTCCGATCCGGCTCTATTGTTCTACAGCGGGGCATTGCACGAAAATTACGCTGCGCCCTCATTTCAGAACGCCCTCCAGCCGGACGGGATGGCTTTCGGTTTCAACTCTGAAAATCTCGAGCTGAAGCAAGCCGCGGAATATTTCCGGAAAGCTCTGGATATCCGTCCGGAATTTTCGGAAGCGCGTCTGCATCTTGGGCGTGTGCTCGGACTTTCCGGCAATCATGAGTCAGCGGCGGAAGAACTGCAGAAAGCCGCCGCTTCCCTCGCAGACACGCAGCTCAGGTACTACTGTGCCCTCTACCTTGCGAACGAACTGGCGGCTCTGAATCGCGGGAAAGACGCCCGCGTACAGTTTCAAACGGCCGCTGAACTTTATCCGAAGGCTCAGGCTCCCCTGCTGGGATTGAGCCGGCTCTCCCTCAGCAGCGGCGATTATGAAAACGCGCTCTTCTATGGAAATCAAATTTTTTCTCTTCCCGCTGAAGAGGATGCATCTGAGGATCCCTGGTGGGACTATAACGTCTCACCGGCGCTGAACGCACCTGCCCTTATTTCAGAAATGTATGAAGCGTTGGGAGGACTTTCGCCCTAAGATCTCGAATAGCCGACCGGCAGACTTGTGGCGTTGAAACACAAATGATCCGTGCCGCGCAATATCACATCCAATTCTTTGGAGAATTTCTTGTAAATACAATAGACAATCCCGGCGCCCTGTAGGATATTCGGAATAAGCGGAAAGCCGGAATGACGGCTGCAAAAAAGCGCCCGGCGCAATCCAGGAAGGAGGGGTAACAATGCCCCGATATTTGTTCCCTGCATTGTTATTGCTATGCACCGTAGCGGCAGCACAAAACAGGGAATCCGACACGAATCCGGAACCGGCCGATACAAAGATATTCCGGGTCAACGTCAGCCTCGTGCAGGTGGATGCCGTGGTTACGGATAAAGAGGATCGGCCCGTCATAGACCTGACCGCCGACGACTTCATCATTCTGCAGGACGGCAAGCCCCAGAAAATCACCAATTTTTCTCTGGTTCGCCTGAAGGATCCCGATGTCCCACGCCCCGTTGTGAAAAAGCCGTTGGAAAAATCACGCGAAGCTATACCCCCGCCACCCCCGCCATCTGCCCGGCTGAACCCCGACCGGGTGCGACGGGTTATCGCCATTGTTGTGGACGACCTGGGGCTTTCCTTCGCCAATACGAATCGAATTCGGGAGGCGGTCAAGAAATGGATCGATGAGGAGATGCAGCCGGGCGATCTTGTGGCCGTGATCATGACCGGTTTGGGTCTGGGCAGCCTGGAACAGTTCACGGAAGATAAACAGATGCTCCAGGCAGCGGCGGACCGCATTCGTTGGAATGTCAGCAGCCGTGTCGGATCAACCAGCTTTTCCCCCGTCTCCGGAATACCGGGACTCTCGCCGCTACAGGAAGAGGAGCACTCCCGAAGGCTTATGATGGGATCCCTCGGAGCGATTCGATACGTCATAGACGGCCTTGCGACCCTCAACGGGAGAAAAAACCTCATTTTTTTCAGCGAAAACATGGTGCTGCATTTCGATCTGGCTGCAGGTGGAATATTTGGGATGAACTTGAGCGATACCGTAAAAGATTCGATGCTTCGTTTGATAGAAGCAGCCAACAAGGCGGGCGTCGTCATCCACACCATCGATCCGCGGGGGGCCGTATGGACCGACATTACCGTCGAAGACACGCTGTCGCTTGTAGGCGGCAGTGCCATGCCTGGCGGCGGGTCCGGTGGGCCGGAGGCGGTTCTCGCTTCAATGGACAGCATTTCGTCACAGCGCCAGAAACAATGGATCGACTCCCAGGAAGGCCTTTCCCTAATGGCCCAGGAAACGGGAGGCCTGTTCATCAATTACCGCAATCACATCGACGGCGTATTGCGGGATGTCGCAAGGGATGGAGAAATCTATTACCTGATCGGCTATCAACCCGACGCAAAGACCATTGCGGAAATACAGAGCGGGAAAACCAGATACCACAACATCAAGGTCCGGATGAAACGGCCCGGCCTGCGCGTACGGTCCCGATCGGGATTTTTCACAGATCCGGAGAGGCAACTCGAACCTCTTACCTTCCGGGAACAGATGGTTCGGGCACTGCATTCGCCGTTTTCCCGGGGCGATCTGCGCGTGCGCCTGACGACACTGTATTCGCAGACCCGGGAGGAGAAACCCTGCATTAACGCGCTGCTGCACTTCGATGCGGACCAACTGGCGTTCACCCGGGAACCGGACGGCAAATGGAATGCGGACATCGACATTCTCAGTGGAATTTACGACGCGGACGGAACTCAGGTCGATTCTACGGATAAGCGATGGAAACTCAGCGTCAACGACGAAACATATGAAAATGTCTTAAGAAACGGGATGGCTTTTCTAATGCGCGTTCCAGTGAAGAAAGCGGGCGCGTACCAGATGCGTCTGGTGCTGGGGGATCCCGGAAAGGGGCGACTGGGAAGCGCCTCGCATTTCGTCGAAGTTCCGAAGGTGGATAAAGGGTATCTTGCCCTTTCGGGAATTGTGCTGGCGGCGGATGCCACCGTCCTCAGGTCGGCCGGAGGCGAGAAAGAAGGAATCCTTGCCGACAGGGAGATAAACGGAACCGCTGCTGTTCGCCTCTTCAAGCCGGGGGATACAATCACCTGGGCGTACCAGATCCTGAACGCCAAAACAGACAAAAACAGGAAATCGCAGATACAGACCTATGTCAGGCTGTTTCATGAAGGGCGGGAAGTATTCAGCGGGCACCCCTCCGGCCTGACCCTGGAGGTACAGGATAACTCCAAAAGAATACTGGGGACCGGTAGTATGCACCTGAAGCGCCTGCCGCCGGGCAACTACGCCCTGCAGGTCATCGTCCTGGATATGCTTGCAAAGGAAAAACACCGGATGGCGGTGCAGTCGATCGATTTCGAAGTACAGGAATCCCAATTAGCGACCGCTAAACCGAAAAGTTAATGAATGAAGAATCCTTGCAGGACGTGTTGGGATTTTCATGACCCAACGCCGCCCCCCGGAACAGCAGGTATAGGAAAACAGGCAGGGCGATCACTTTTCGAAACGGTTGACAACCGCCGCTCCGACGAGGTCGCTCCAGACATTGGTCGCCGTCCGCATCATGTCCAGCACCCGATCCACTGCAATAATAGTGCCGATCCCTTCAAGCGGCAAACCGACCGCCTGAAGGATCACCACCAGCATCACAAGGCCCGCCATGGGGATGGCGGCCGCCCCGACGGATGCCAGCAGTGCGGTAAGCAGCACCAGTGCCTGCTGCCCCACATCGAGATCAATGCCGTACATCTGAGCTATGGTCAGCGCGGCAACGGCCTCGTACAATGCCGTGCCGTCCATATTAACCGTCGCACCCAGAGGCAGAACGAAACTTGTCACGCCCCGGCGGTTCCCGGCCAGTTCCGAACATTCCATCGTCAATGGAAGCGTCGCTCCGGAGGATGCGGTAGAGAATGCCGTAGCAAGGGCTGGTGCTGCCACGCGAAAATACGGATAAGGTTGGCGCTTCCCCAATAGTTTCAAAACGAGGGGCAGGGCAATCAGGGCGTGTATCAGAAGACCCAACCCTACCGTAACGAAATAAAATCTCAGGTCCCAGATGATACCGGGGCCGCTGCGGGCCACCTCGCGGGCCAGAAGCGCGAAGATCCCTATCGGGGCCAGCCTTACGATTGCCAGGGTCAGCGCCTGGATGACCTCAAGAATTCCATTGACGACTTTCTGTACGGATTCCGCCTCAGGACTCTTCAGTCGGGTAAGAAAAACCCCGAAAAGCAGAGCGAAGAAAATTATCGGCAGCACGTCTCCCGACGCCATGGAAGCAATGATATTATCCGGCACGATTCCGAGGAGAAACTCCGGGAGAGTCTGAGTCGAAGCGGATAAGCCTTCCGGAAGACCGCTGTTTTCCACCAGATCCAGGTGTGCGCCCGGCCGGATCAAATTGACAAGGGTAAGCCCTATCGTTATGGCGAGAGTTGTGGATACCGTGTAATAAATGACCGTCCGGATCCCGACCCGTCCCAGCGAACGGGCGCTCCCCAGGCTGGTGATTCCGCTGACCAGTGAGGTGAAGATCAACGGGATGATAATCATTTTCAGGAGACGAAGGAACAGATCTCCCAGGAATCCGGTCTTTTGAGCCGCCGACGGTGCTATCCAACCCACGGCCACACCGGCAATCAATGCAATCAAAACCTGCCAGTGCAGTTTTAAATACCAGCTTTTTTCATTTGTGTTGATGTCGCTCATGGGTAGATAAGATACTGTGTCGGGCTGCTCGGTCCAAAGCAGCAGGATTCATTGAATTCGGGGGTATTAAAAACACGAGACTCTGAATTCTATTCTGCCGGCTTCCTTGGAGTGCGGCAACATTAAACCACCCACGGTTGTATGTGAGGAAAAAGTAA
>CAZPHK010000146.1:11761-12019 GCA_964586015.1 uncultured Acidobacteriota bacterium
TGTGGGTCTTGTGGCTCCCGCATTCGTTACTCTTTATCCAATCTTAACAAAGGCGGCAGCAAGCTGCCGCACTCCAAATAAGCCGCCGTTCAATTGAAAGTTCTCTAAAAATCATCGTTACCGGCAACGTCATGACAGAAAGTCAGTCGCAGTTTGTATAATCCGGCCCCGCTCTCTGCCGGGCCGGAGGCCGGGCTGACTTCTGACTTCTGGCTTCTGACTTCTTTATTTATTTCTTTTTATCCATGCGGTAAAAAG
>CAZPHK010000147.1:0-12002 GCA_964586015.1 uncultured Acidobacteriota bacterium
AATAGATAAAAAAGCGGACAGGTTTTTCTGATACTATGTCAGGAGATCTGAACTTTCAACGTGCAACGGCAGTATGTTTAGTAAATCCCGTATTCCATAACCGCGTCGGTCATGGCGTGCAGGTTGGCGGCATCACATTTGTCGACGCTGGCGCCTCCGGTCAGGATAAATCCGCCTCCTTCGCCGCAGACTTCAATCAGTTTGCGGCAGTACTCCTTGACGGCCTGGGGCGTTCCCGTACACAGCAGCGATGCAGGCACGTTGCCCGCGATACAGGCATTGTCGCCGAGTATTTTTTTTGCCTCGAACATGTCGGTCTGATCGAAGTGCCATACAACCTTTCCTCTGGGCAGGTCCTTTATGATGTCCAGACGCTTGTTGTACTTGCCCTCCGCGAACAACAACGGCACGACGCCCTCGTCAATCAGTCCCAGAATTACTCTCCTGAAGGCGGGCCAATAGAATTTTTCATACTGCCTGCGCGACATGAAGGTATCGTCGCCTTTGTGCAGGGCGAAGAATACGATCGGCCTGCCCGACATTCTGACTCCGTCCAGACCGCAGTCGATATTCATCTGCGTGACCTTTTCGATCGCCGCCAGCAATTTTTCAGGCTGGCGATACATATCCATGATAATGCCCTTGGTTCCCCTCAGGGTGTCCGCCAGAATGTCGAACGGTGCGTGAGACTGGCCTCCGAAAAGCGTCGGATACCCGGCAGCCGCAGCTTCCCTGTCGAACTGCATAATCGGTCCCATCCATCTGGCGGTTTCTTCTCCGTGATCGATAATCGCCTGGTAGGCGGCCCGGACCTGGGGCATGACGGCCGGCATCAGAAATTTGTTGGCCATGCCCAGAATGAAGGGTGTCGGCGGGAAATGCTCAAAAGGAGCCAGTGCCCCGATGCTTCGGGGAATATAGCGCCGGAGACAGAAATCGGTAAGGTCTTCAAGGAACAGGTCGTAGTCGTCCGCCTTCATGTATTCGCCTTCAACAAACTGCAGCATCGATGCGTGGTCGGGCAATCCGTGCCCGGGCCATTTCACCGTACGGGTATCGACGATTTCCGATGCTTTGGCCGAGGGCACCATCATGGGCCCGATATAGGTGTCGGATTCAAATTCGTTCAGGAATTTCCGGTATGCCTGACAGAGGCGTTCGTTATCGTGCATGGCCTCCTTCAGGGTCATGCCGGCATGATATAAGGGAAAGCTCCCCGCCGGCAGGATCAACGGCACCCGATCCGGTTTTTCCAATCTGAAGACTTTAATAAACCGGGTGACCCTTTCCCGGTATGCTTTTTTCGCTTCAGGATCCTTGAACTCTATTCCCGGGGCTTCCAGCCACTGTTCGAATCTTTTTTCCTGTTTCTGTTCCGGAGTCTGTTTTTCATCCATTGATTGCTGCTCCTTAAAATACTGCCGTTGCACGTTACACGTTAAAATCAAGAAGATCGTTGAATGTTCCATACCCGGCAAGATGATTGAAAAAATGACGGCATGATTCTAACGTTGCAACGAAGTTTTTTCTTTTAACGTGCATCGTTCCACGTGTAACGTGCAACGATAGTAAGATATCCTTGATTAATTCCCCCGCCCGATTATAGGATAACCTCTCTATCAACAAAGCGCGGACTATGTTATTAGCTCTTCTTCCATACTGCAATGAATGGATTCCTGATTGTAAATTAAAATAATTCCAATGGAGGGCCTCATGTTGACGAGAAAGATCGTTTTGGCGGCTGTGGTTTTCACAGCGATGCTGTCAGGCCCGGGAGCGCATGCAGCGGATCCATGCGATCGCGCCTGTCTGGAAGGTTATGTCGATAAAGTGCTGGATGCCATGATCGAGCACGATCCGGGGCGGCTCATGCTTGCTAAGGACGTCCGTTACACTGAAAACGGCGTGGAGCTGATCCTGGGGGACGGATTGTGGGGAACTGCAAGTGCCCGTGGAAATTACAGTTTATACGTTTGCGACCCTGAAGCCGGCCAGGTCGGATTCTATGGGACGCTTATAGAGCTCGGCAATATGGATTACATCGCGCTCAGGGTGAAGGTTTATGAGGCGCTGATAGAAGAAATTGAAGCGGTCATTGTACGCCCCAGCGGCGCCGCATCCGGGCCGGACGGCCAGCCTGCTCCATCGGTCGGGCAGATTGTAGATCAGCAGAAACCTCGGCGACAGTTCCTGGAAACGGTTCCTAAGGACGAGCGGATGCCCCGGGAGGACTTGATAAAGGTTGCCAACTCATACTTTACCGGACTGGCAAACCAGACAGGCAAGTTTGCCGCCCCATTTGCCGATACCTGCGAGCGATTTGAGAATGGAACGCGGTCGACGAACCTGGAGCCTGATCCGAATACAAGTTCAGGAACTCCGGATATTCTTTCTATGGGATGCAGGGAACAGCAAAAGTCCGGCTGGTTTGCATTCGTTACCGAAATCCGGAACCGCCGTTTCCCTGTAGTGGATGTCGAACGCGGACTGGTCCTGGCTTTCGGATTTTTCGATCATGATGCGGCTGTTCGAAGCTACCCCCTGCCGGACGGCACAATGACTCCGAATATATTGACTTATCCCCAGACGATAGAGATATCGGAATTGTTTCAGATAAGGAAAGGAAAGATCGATCAGATTGAAGCCGTGATCAATTCCGTGCCCTACGGCATGAAATCGGAAGCTTGGGATAAATAGGAGGGGCGAACCTTCCGGCTTCGCTTCCAGCTACGCCGGACAAATCGCCGGACAAGTTGTGTTCGCCCTATAAAAAAACCGTTGCATGTTGAACGTTTACACGTTGCACGTTAAAAACAAAGAGATCGTTGAATGTTCAAACAAAAAATATAAAAAAGAAGTGGCCCCTTATTCGAATAGTTGAATACGTCAAAATATGCCATATGGAATTGCCGGTCAGCAGTCGGCAGTAAATGTATCAACCCTCCTGAAATGAGTGGTTTAATCAGGCATTTTGGAGGGATTTTGTAACATGACGGTATGGAGGGCGTAGTAGCATAGTGGGGACATTTACAATCCGCCGGTTACGTAACTAATGATAGCCTGCCAAAAAATGCAGCTTAAGAGCTTGGGGATGATCGGGGAATTGTTGTAAAATGTCCGCAACCAATGGAGGTATCGTTAATGGCTGGAGATAAAAAGAAATTTTCAAGACGCGATTTTGTCGTCGGCAGCGGGACCGCCCTCGCGGGTGGAGCCCTGGCTGCTGTATCACCCAGGGCGGCAGAAGCTGCTAAAAAACAGGACAGTTATGCGCTGGCGACGCATTACCTTGTGTATGACAGCAAACACTGCGCCGGATGTTACGGCTGCATGACTGCATGTTCGCTCGCACATGAAGGCGAAATTAACTTTTCCCTTGCCCGGATCCAGATGCACCGGGCGGTTCTGGACGAATATCCTTTCGATATTTCAATCAATGTGTGCCGGCAATGCCCCACACCCTTGTGTGTGGAAAATTGCCCGACGGGCGCAGCCCACATCAGCGCCGAAAACGGCAACATCAGGATGATCGATAAGGAAAAATGCATCGGATGCAAGACCTGCATAAAATCATGCCCCTTCATCCCGCATCGTCCTATATGGAATCATATAACGCAAAAAGCCACCAAATGCGATTTGTGTGCGGACACGCCCTTCTTCAACAAGCAGGGCGGCCCCGGCGCCAGCCAGGCCTGTGTCGAGGCGTGCCCCTCAAACGCTCTGAAGGTTGTGACTGAGCTTCCGGATCAGACCGATATCAGCGGATATGACCGCGATCTTCAGCCGCCGCGTAAGGCCATGCCAAAATTCCCTTTCGGAGCTCCAAAGGGTAAATCCAAAGCAGCCCCGGCTGCAAAAGAATCTTAGGAAAGGAGGATACTTATGGCAACGCCAGGATTTGGTGGAAAGATTTTATTGGTCGATCTAACAAAAAAGGAAATCATCCGGTTGGATACGGATGAATATGCGATGTACGGCGGCGGTCACGGTACCTCCACGGCCCTTTTCTGGGACTTTGTCGTTAAAAAGAATCCGGATTGGAATATGCAGGACGCTTTCGATCCCAGGAATATGGTTTCCCTGATGACCGGAGCCATAGTCGGAACGGGAATCCCTTACGGCGCCAGGACGAGCGTTTCGGGGATGTCTCCGCAATGCTATCCCATCCAGTGGTTTTGTCACAGCAACTTCGGCGGTACGTTCGGCACCATGCTGAAACTGGCCGGCTGGGACGGAGTCGCCGCAATCGGAAAAGCGGACTCTCCCGTCTATATCAATATTGTCGATGACAAGGTCACCTTGGAGGATGCCAAAGATTTATGGGGCCTCAACACATGGGAATGCCAGGAAGAGATCTGGAAAAGATCCGGAATCCGCTATGGCCAGGAATGGGTGGACTTGGACGGCAGCTATACCTTGCAAAGACCCGCTATCGTGACAATGGGAGCCGCGGGTGAAAATATGACCCGGGTCTCCTCTCTTATACACGGCGGCGGAAGCGGCGCCGGCCAGGGCGGTTTCGGCGGCGTGTTCGGTTCCAAGAACCTGAAGGCGGTAGCCGTCGTGGGTTCCAGAAGTCTTAAGATAGCCGATCCCAAAGCGCTGGTGGATGCCAAGGAAAAATATTTCCGCGGCGGCGGCGGCGGCTTTGGAGGATTTGGCGGCGGAGGAAATGATATTTCTTCATGCTGTGCGGGTTGCGGCATGGGCAGCAGAAAGTGCCATAACCGGAACCGGGCACACAGCCAGGATTCGGACGACTGTGCGGAATCCACATTATTCAGTCTCATGCCTGAGTACGGAGTCGACAGAGCTGAGATGACCCGGATGAATCAGAAAGGGACCGATTTATGCCAGCAGCTCTCGATCAATGGTATGGAATGCTGTTTTATGGGGCCGATGTCATTCAAGACGGACCATAATCCGGATTTCCCGATTCAGCCTGCGGTTCCCGCCTATACCGCTCTTGGCTGGTATATGAAAAAAATGTACGACATGGGCGTTATCGGGCCCGGAACCGAATACGATGTATCCCCTCTGAATATGAAGGATTTCGCCACGGAAGAGTTTATGGAAATCTATGCCACCTCTCTGGCAAAGCGCTATGGTTTCGGCAATGTGCTGGCGGAAGGGACTGCGCGTCTCGCGGAAAAACTGGGTAGAAAGGATGATTTCAACACGCTGTGCCGGTTGACGATGTGGGGCTATCAGGATCACTGGTCCATGCCTGGGGTCGAATGGGCCTACGGTAATCTGCTCGATTCCAGGGACATCAACAGCCACGATATTTCCTGGGGGCGAGGGGATGCTGAACAGACTGTGAAAAATTATGCTGCCGGGACTTTAAGGAACGAACCGCTATGGTTCGATTATACCTGGGAAGGAGATCAGGCTTACAAAACCGGAATTTACTCCAAGTATAAGGCCGAGTGGGTCGCCTGGCATCAGCATTACTGGAATTACTACAAGGAATCGGTCGGTTACTGCGATTGGGGGTACAGCAACCTCAACGCCGGGCGCACTCCCAACGCCGAACCTGAATTTCTCAACGCCATCACCGGAAGAAATCATTCTTTCGACGACGGCCTGGAGATCGGCCGGCGCGCCTGGAACCTGAAGCGGGCGATTTTCGCTCTGCAGGGCCGGCATAGGAAGATGGAGAATTTCACGGGCTATTATTACCGGCCCGGCGCCTCCTATTGCGGATATTCCACAACACTGCCCATACTCAACGGCGATAAATGGGAATTCCAAAACTGCAGAGAGCTCTACTTCTCCAGAGAAGGGGTCGATCAGTTCAAGACCCATTTCTATAATCTTGAAGGCTGGAATCCTGATTCCGGCTATCCCACACGAAAGACTCTTGAAGATCTGGGGATGAAACATGTCGCGGATTATCTTGAGTCCAAAGGCAAGTTGGGTGCCGCGTAGAAGCTGAACCGGTTTGATTCATTAAGAGGGATCTTCGGGGCGTCAAACTCTGAAGATCCCTTTTTTTATTTCGGACACCCGGATTTATTGAAATTTCCACAATATTTATAGATGATGGGAATGTCGGCAGGGCAAAACTGGAATTTGTCTCTGTTTAATAGTGGATGTGCGCAATCTTTATATACAGGAGCATGTGACTCATGAATGAGACATTGAAATCCCTGCTCGATCCCCGGGGAAAGCAGGAAAGACCCGTTATAAAACTGGCGCCCAGAGTCGGAATCGAAGAACTGAAAAAGGGGAAAATACTTTTCTACGACAATACCAAGCTCGGTTTCTGCAATTACGGGGAGGCCTTTGTCCGGATCAAGGAGCGTTTCCGGGAAATGGGGATAGAGAACTTTGTCGACTACCGGGAAACCGTCCGCGGCAAGGACACCCGGGCGCTGGAGAAATATGCCGCAATGCTGGCCGAAGAGAAGCCGGCGGCGGCCGTTGTCGCGCTCGGCGATATGGGAACATCCCCGGCTACATGCATAGTGACAATGGCGTTGGAAAAACTCGGGATCCCGGCCGTTTATATAACGGCTCCTCCCGGTGGCGAGCTGGTGGAAGGGGTCGCGGTGTACCGGGCGGGGAACCTGTGCCTGTGTAAAATCGACATCTATCAGGCCAGCACGGTAGAGGACGTGCGGCGCGAGATTGACGGCAAATGGGACTACATCGTCGATTCCCTGACGGCTGATCCCGTCAAACTGAAAGAAGTAGCCCGCATCGATTTCAAGATGGATCTCGTTCCTCCTGCCGAAGACGGATTGCTGCCCGTAACTAAGGATTTAAAAGCGGATCCGGCCAGGCTCCTCGAGCCCGGATGTTATATGGAAGAGGTTATGGATTATCTCGACCGGGAACATATCGGGGATGGCTTGCCCGTTATCCCGCCGACGCAGTCCCGGTTGGAAAAGATGTATGCCTATTGTCCCTTTGATCCGGCAGATATTCTGTGGCGCGAGGTCGGTCCGACGGGTAAGAACGTAACAATCAGGGACGTCGCCGTTGCGGCTGTAATGGCCGGCTGCAAGCCGAAGGCGATGCCCGTCCTGGTGACGGCGTTCAATGCCCTGGCGGACCGGAGGTACAATCTGCTGCAGTCGGTGACGACGTCCCACCCGGGAGGAAACATGGTGCTGGTCAGCGGGCCCATCGCCCAACAGGTCGGTATTTCCGGCCGTCAGGGATGTCTCGGCCCCGGCTATCCGGCCAACGCGACCATCGGGCGGGCCGTCAACCTTGTCATCATGAATGTCTGCCGCTCCGTACCGGGAGTCTGCGACCTGGATTGCATCGCCTCCCAGGCCGAGTTCACTTACTGTTTCGCGGAAGAGCCGGAACTGGCCCAATGGCCCATGATCAACGAGGAACACTACGATTCCGAAACGACGACGGTGTATGTCCTGAAAGCCGAGCCGCAGCATGATATCATCGATTTCCTGAGCCTCGACGGCCACGATTTGCTCGATACACTGACCGACTGCTGCACGACGCTCGGTTCCAACAACGCGTATGTGCCCGGACCTCTCGTTCTGGTCCTTACTCCCGACCACGGGATGATGCTCAGGAATTCCGGGTACACAAAGGATATGATCCGGGAGCATATCCATCTGCGGGCCGTGCATGACGTTCCGATGGTCCGGAACAGGGGTCTGGTGCCCGTGCGCCCGCCGGAGTTCGCGGACAAACATCCGATGCCCGTAACCCGGAGCCCCAAAGATGTCGAGATCGTGGTTGTCGGGGGACGCGGCGGCCATTCTGGTGTAATCCTTCCCTGGGCGCTGCACAGTGAAAGCATCGTGCTGCCGGTGACGCTGCCCGACGGGAAAATAGCTAAGTCCATAGAAGAGTTTAAAAAGTAGGGGCGAACCTTGTGTTCGCCCTCCATTCGGCCTTGGAAGCAGTTTAGGAGGCGAACCTTGTGTTCACCCTGTGATGAATGCAGTCGGCGGTCCGCATTGGATATGATTTTCAAGTGATAGGATGACCGAAAATGGAAATTTACGGTGAATATGATGTCGTAGTTGCCGGTGGCGGAACTTCGGGCGTGGCCGCCGCCATAGCCTCCGCCCGGGCCGGCGCGAATACTATCCTGATTGAGCGTCTCGGCACCCTGGGCGGGCAGTTGAATGTGTCCGGACCTCCCGGTTTCGCCTACGCCTACATGTTCAATCCGCGCAAGGAGCAGATCATCGGCGGCATTATGGAGGAAACCCATAGCAGGCTGTTGAAGCAGGGCCTGGCCGTCCCGCACACAACACCCGATTTTCGCATCGGGTACAGTTTTTCCCTGGTCGACCCGGATTACTGGGGACTGATGATCTTCGAGATGATGGAAGAGAACGGAGTGCATCTCCAGCTGCATTCTCTTGCGGTCGACGTCATGAAAGAAGGCAATGCAGTCAAAGGTGTGATTGTGGAGAACCCTTCCGGCCGCCAGGCGGTTCTCGGCAAGGTGGTGATCGACTGCACCGGTGAGGGGTTTGTTTCCGCCATGGCGGGGGCGCCTTACGAGCAGCCGCCGAAGGAAGACCTGGAGCCGCAAACGCTCTCCTTTACGGTCGACGGCGTGGACTGGGACAAAGTTCTCGACTATGTCCGGGACAACGCCGAGTATGAGTTCAATCCCCTGACGCATCCCTATCTCGACTGGACCCCGAAACAGGTGGCCGAACGGATCCGGAAGGTAAAGGACATTACCGAGATCAGCAATTTCATGGGATATTTTTCCCTGATGAAGAAAGCCCTGGACGCGGGCGAATGGCACCCCTACAGCGGGGTGGGCTTTTTCATCATGCCCAGGGACAACGGGAAATTTCAAGCCCATTTCCAGCATTCCTCCCAGGTCGGGAATGTCGATCCGACGGATGTCCGGGACCTGACCTATTGCGAGATCGAGTGCCGGAAGCAGGTAACAATGGCCCTGAAATTCATCAAGAAGTACATGCCGGGGTTTGAAAAATCCTATCTCTCCAGAATATGCCCGGAGCTCAGAATAAGGGAAAGCCGGAGAATTGTGGGCGATTATATCCTCACCAAGAAAGATGTCGCGGAGGCCAGGAAGTTCAGGGACGTAATCGGCAAGAGCTCGTTTTCCTCCGGCGCCAAGCATGTGGCGACCACGGACACGCTGGACATGGAGGGGATTGTCTACCCGAAAGAAGGGGGATCCTATGATATTCCCTACAGGTGCCTTGTTCCCAAGGTCGCAGACAATCTGCTGGTGGGCGGAAAGGCGATCTCGACCGACCGGGATTCCTACGCCAGGTTCCTGCAGATTACCATGGTAACGGGACAGGCGGCCGGTGTGGCGGCGGCTGTGTGTGCCGGGAAGGGAATTACGCCGAGACAACTCGAGCAGGATGTTTCCGAACTGCAGGATATCCTTGTAAAACAGGGCGCCATTCTATACGGAACACACTGATCCGCATGTATTGACTTGGTTTTGTCGAGCTATGCAACAACAGAAACTTTGAAAGGAAGCGTTATGGACTATCGTCCCTGGACCTGGAGACCCCCGGAAGGCTATAAGGAAACGCAAAACACGATTGCGCGGCAGGAAGCCTATGAAAAGGCGAGCGGGAAGGCGGTCTATACCAGAGACGTCGCCTTTCCAGGCATGCTGTACGCTAAGATCCTGACTTCCCCCTATGCCCATGCAAAGATCGTCCGTATGGATACCGGCAAAGCCGAAGCATTGCCGGGCGTGAGGGACGTTCTGAAATATTCGGATCCGGACATTTCCGGCGACCGTGGAACGGGTGCCTGGTACGAAATTTCCGGCAACTACGACCTTCTTACGCTCCCCGGAACCAGCGACTTTTACAATCACCCGATGGGAGTGGCCGTTGTCGCCGACAGCGAAGAGACCTGCGACCGCGCCTTGAGGCTGATCGAAATAGAATGGGAGGAGCGGCCGTTCATTCTAGATATGGAAGAGTCCGCAAAGCCGGACGCCGTGAAAGTCATGGCGGACGTGGACCGTGTAAACAAGACCGCCAGGGAGCCGAACACGGTCCTGGTGGACGATCAGGAAATCGGGGACGTTGGAAAGGGCTTCGCAGAGGCGGACAAAATCATCGAATACCAAATAAACCGGGGGATGACCTCTCCCGCAGGAGTGGAGCCGGCCGTCTGCATCGCACAGTGGCGGGGCGATTTTCTTGATATATGGGCGCATCATCAGGATATCCCGCAATGGTTTCTGGTAAGACATTCCGATGCAAGAGGTAAAAGCAGCCCGGCATTGGCAGAATGGTCCAGGATCACCGTCACCATGCCGTTTCAGGGGGCGATGTTCGGCGGGTTCTCCTGGCTCGGATACTCCTGCTGTTTTACGCGCCTCGCGGTCATACTGGCACGGCGCGCCAACGGCAGGCCGGTGAAGCTCCTGTACGACGAGAGCAATCATTACACCCTGGGGGACGAGTGCGGGACCTATACCTGTAAAGTCGGCGCCAAAAAAGACGGTACGATCACAGCGTATCAATGGCACGTAGTCGGTCCGAGAAACTCCGCAATCGATAAAACCTACGAGTGCACGAAAATTCCCAATATCCGGGGCTCCAACGAGTGGCCCCTGGTCAACAAGGGGCATCTGATATGCATCCGGCACGGTTCGCACAGCACCGTCCCGCATAACGTCATGATCGATCGTGTCGCGGCCGAATTCGGCCTGGACCCGGTGGAAGTGGCGCTGATCAATGACGGGTGCCGGGGGCACGACTGGGACTGGGTCACGCGCTACCAGGAGGAGAACGGCTTTCCGAAGAGGTGGAGCCTGAAGGAGGTCGTCGAGAAGGGCAAGGCGGCCATCGGCTGGGACGAGAAATGGCATCAACCGGGGACGAAAAGACTCCCCAACGGGAAGATGCACGGGCTGGGATTCATGGAGATCAACGAGTGGACCTGGCAGGCGCCGGAGCCGGCGATGTCCTTCGCCTGCCTGATGCTGCGTAACGGCATCGTCGCGATCGTGGGCGTGCGCAGTGATATAGGGGCGGACAGCGAATCGGGAGCACGCCATATTGTGGCCTCCGAGCTCGGCCTGAAATTTGAAGACACCGTGGTGCAGGAGCGGCGGTCCGACAACAGCAGCTTCTACATGTGGCAGCCGGGCGGCTCGTTTTCAACCGCGTACATTAATACGCAGCTTGTGCTTGCCGCCAGGGATTTGAAGAAAAAAATACTGGGATACGCCGTAAGAACGACGCCGTCCTACAACTCCCCCCACTTTTTTCATGACGAAGGCCCGCCTGCTTTCCCCGGGAAAAGTCCTGAAGATCTGGATATCAGGGACAGCTATGTTTTCGAAAAAGCGAATCCGGCCAACCGGAAAAGCATAAGGGAAGTGGCGGATATTTTCTGGGACGCCGATCCCGCCATCGCGCACCCGGTTGTCGGCCGGGTAGACTCCCTGACCATGGACGGCAAGCCGGACCCCACTCAGTACGTCATGGGCCGGCAGGCGCACTTCATTGAAGTTGAAGTCGATACGGAGACAGGGATCGTTGAAGTTACAAATGTCGTCTGCGTCAACGATGTCGGGCATCTCTTCAATCCCCGCGGCGCCGCCGCCCAACAGTACGGGGGCGCGGTCATGGGTCTGGGAAGAAGTTTTATCGAAGAGCATGTCTGGTGCCCGGCGACCGGCGTCGCGTTGAACTACGACATGATCGATTACCGTATCGGCACGATGAACGACTTCCCGCCGTCCACGTGCCTGATCAATGAAAGCCACCTCGGGTATGCCGCGTTCGGAGCCTATGGGATCGCGGAAAATATCGGCGCGGCCATGGCCGGGATTGCGACCTCGGCCGTTTACAACGCAACGGGAAAATGGGTCCTCGATCACCCCGCAACCCCGGAACAGGTTTTAAAGGCGCTTGGAAAAGTGTGATGGATCATGAGAAGAAACGGGATTAGCTGTTGTGGTGAAACACGTTACCATGATTTAAAAGCGCCGTGCTAACGTCCTAACGTGCTAACGTGACAAGCCTTCGCCCCTTGGAGTGCGGCAG
>CAZPHK010000148.1:0-6506 GCA_964586015.1 uncultured Acidobacteriota bacterium
TATTCAGTTCCAGATCTTGAAGGGCTATCAGGTTCCGGAGATCTGGATTCACCTGGTCGCCTCCTCCGTTTGTGAAGTGCAGGAGGAGGATGCTATCCACCCCTGTTGCGGGATGCATTTTATGAAATATCGAGTGCCGGATCTATGCGTCAACATAAGTATTTCTTCAAACAGCGCACTATACACTTCTACGGTATGTCCTGTCAACGATGGTGTTTATCCGGATTGTTCCATAATCCGGCAAATCCCACGCGCCCGGATTTCGAAACAGGTAATTCATTGACCTTTTCGTGGAAACACAGGACAATCCCGACCTATGAGAACCGTTTTACAGAGAGTGCGGCGTGCGGAAGTGGCCGTGGACGGGGAGAAAATTGCAGGGATCGGTGAAGGGATCCTGGCCCTGGTCGCCGTGTCCCGGGAGGATACGGACAAAGATCTGCACTGGATGGCCCGCAAGATCGTCGAACTGCGTATTTTTAAAGACAAAGAGGGGAAATTGAACCTGAGTCTCCAGGATACCGGGGGCGAGCTGCTCATCGTATCGCAGTTCACCCTGTACGGAGATTGCCGCAAGGGGCGGCGGCCCTCTTATTCCGACGCGGCTCCACCGGCCGAGGCGGAAAAACTGTACGAAGATTTTATCGCAATCGTGCGCCGGATCATGCCGAAGGTTCAAACCGGGAAATTTCAGGCAATGATGGACGTCTCGCTGACAAACGACGGGCCGGTCACACTGATCCTCGACAGCCGGGCCTGATACAAAAACGGAGACATAATAGTATATTCCGGGAATTAACTATTATGTCTCCATTTTTTATGCAGTAAGATTAAAGCCTATGGGAATCAGCAGGCGGGGTATTAACGGCATCTTTGCCGTAATCGTGATCGGGCTGGCGGCCGTTGCCGTCCTCTCCTTCTTTAATAAATCCGGAAATCCCATAATTCGGGAATCCGCTGTGAAAGAAAATGTCGATGCGACTCTACCGGACAATCATCCCCCCGAGGAGGTCGCGAAAAGACTTGCCGCTCTGATTCAAATGAGCGCCGAAGATCCGCAAAACGCGGATATCCCGTTGGAAATCGGCAACATCTACTACGATCTGGGCGATTACGACCAGGCAGCCGCGTCCTATCGTAAGAGTCTGGAAATACAGCCTCAAAATCCATACGTTGAAACGGACCTGGCTACCAGCCTCCACTATCTCAACCGAAACGACGAGGCGCTGTCAATTCTGGATAAAGTACTCAAATACAGGCCGAATTTCCCTCCCGCCCTGTATAATAAAGGGATTGTGCTTATCCATGGAATGAATGACCCCGAGAGCGGCATAGCCGCCTGGGAGGAATTGTTGAAACAGGATCTTGATCCCGCCCGGAGAGCGGAAATAGAGCAGAGTATCCAACAGTATAAATCGTCCGCCAGGTGAAGCCCGGCAACCGTAAAAGCAATGACTATAATAATTTTTCGAGCTATTCTCTTCGTTCTGGGAATATGGGTACTCTGGCAGCTGTTGAACATATTTCTCGTAAAAAATAAGAGCCGCGGCTCGGCTTCCAAAAAAACGTCGAATTCCGGGAAAAATATGGTGAAAGATCCGGTATGCGGCATGTATATGGATCCCCGGCTGGCGGTAACATACCAGACAAAAACCGGAGTGTTTTATTTCTGCTCGGAGGAATGCAAAAACAAATTCCTGCAGGAGAATTCAGGCCGGGAATCCGGCGCGCCTTCCAACAAAGATTAAGTGCTTTCGCGGAGTAAATCAGGCGGCAATGAAATCCTAATCATTTCAAGCCTGTCATCCTTCTCACAGGCAAAATATGCACGCCCGCCCTTATCCTCATTAAATCCCGTATATTACGAATACCGGGAAATATTAATTTTCTTCTATTTCAAACGCGCCCATTCATCGTATAATTGCCCGATAATACCCGAACCTATCGGAAGAGTTGAGGCAGGTCCAAGATGGCAAAGGCAGGAAAACCCGGATCACGGAAAAAGAAAGGCTTCTCCGAGGAAATGATACGCGACTGTCTGCAAATCATTGAATCGGGAGACATCGATGAACTGTTCGACATCATACCCCGAATCGGAGTCCTGCGCGATGCCCGTTTTAACAAGCCCCTTATCGATCTCCTCGCCAAAGGAGACGCCAAGCGGCGCGAATTTGCCGCCTACTCCATGGGGGCAATGGCGGACAGGGCTTTTCTGCAGCATCTCAAGAAAGCCTTTCTGGAAGCGAAGTCACACAAAAGATTCGGATCAAACGAGTTACAGATTGCCATCATCGAAGCTATCGGAGCCATCGGAGACGATGCCGCGGTAGAATTTTTTCTCCCTACACTGAAAACCTGCTGCGCCCAAAAAACCGACTCACGTAAAGGCTCAGGCAAAACGGCGGCCAGAATGGGCAAATGGATTATCGAATCCCTTGGAGCCATTGCTCAACAGGGAGGCGAAGAGTCTTTAAAAGCTTTAATGGAACTTACGGCGCATCCTGATCCCGACATTAAGGCACAGGCTCTCTCGGAAATCTCCGTTGCCTACTGGCACAGGCCGAACGACGTCGATGATACGACGCTCGAAAAGATCTACCAACTGACCACCCATCCGGACGCGATTGTCGCGGAATCCGCTTTGGCCGCTCTCCAAAACCTTGCGGACGTGGGGTGCAGGCGCGCGGAAACCTATTTCGCGTCGTCGCGGGACTCTGAAGATTAACCGTCACCCTTGAAAAAAGCTTGAACTCGCCGGGAATCCTGCGTCAGAGGCGCCGGGGGAAGACTCTGCAGGAACATTCGGCCATACGCTTTGGTCAATATCCGCTTGTCGAGCAGAGCCAGGATCCCGCGGTCCGTTTTGCTCCGTATAAGCCGGCCGAGTCCCTGCTTCAGCAAAATTGTTGCGGTCGGTATCTGGTAATCGTAGAAGGCATTGCCCCCCGATTCATTCACGTACGCGATTCGAGCCGCCGTCACGGGATCGCTGGGCACGGAGAAAGGAAGTTTATCAATAACGACACAGCTCAACTGCTCTCCCTGCACATCGACTCCCTGCCAGAAACTGCTCGTTGCGAAAAGGACGGCGTTGGGCGTTTTGCGAAACAGTTCCAGCAGACCCGATTTGCTCCTTTCGCCCTGCATCAGCATGGGAAACGGCAGGATGCTTTCCAGAGACCGATACACCTGTTCCATCTGGAAATAACTGGTGAAAAGGACAAACGCCCTTCCCCGGCTGGCTTCCAGGATCTCTTCAAGCTCTCTGCACGCGGTTCGAATCCAGCCTTCTTCACGCGGCTCGGGGATATTCCTCGGCACATAAAAGATGGATTGACGTTCAAAGTCAAAATGCGAGGGTACAATCAGTTCATCGGTCGATTCCAGGCCCAGCCGGGATTTTACGAACAGAAAATTTCCGGCCGTCGACAGGGTCGCCGATGTAAGAATCGCGGAATCGATGCATGAAAAGAGGCGTTCCTTCAGAAGAGGAGCAACATTAATAGGTGAGGCCCGGAGAAAAGTTCCGCGCCCGCGGATTTCGCACCAGTACACATGCTCGTTCGAATCGTTCTCCAGTACCGCGGCCAACTCATCCCCGATCTCCGTGCAACGGCGTATCAGAGCCTCAATGCCGTCGCTCTGCACGGGGACATTCTGCAATCCGCCCCGGACCACATCCAGCTGTACCCGCAGTTCGGTGTACATCCCGGCCAGGCCGTCGGCGGCAAGCGGCCCCCTGCAAATTCCACTCCCCGTATCAAGGGGCTGCAGGGCATAACGCCCCTCCCTTCCCTGAAAACATGCGAAGAAACCCGTTGCCCGTTCCCCCAACCGGGCGACCTGACCCGTAAGGTAAGAAGTGGAAGCCCCTGTCTCAGAGAGAGCTTTCTCCGTGTCGCGTACGAGCTCTTCAAACCTGTAATTACCGACCATTATGCCGAAGTACTGCGTCGCGACATCCTCAATCTCGTGGGCTTCATCAAAAACCAGGACTGCATAATCGGGAAGGATCGATCCGAAATCTTCCTGCTTCAGGGAAAGGTCGGCAAAAAAGAGATGGTGATTGACAATAATAATGTCCGACGAGAGCGCCTGCTGCCTCACTTTTGTAATGAAACAGATATCGAAATTCCTGCATTTCTGCCCCGCGCAGGTCTCGCGGCGTGCATCCAGCCGATGCCAGAGAGCCAGATTGTCCGGCAATTCCGACATTTCCGCCCTGTCGCCGGTTGCGGTTTCCCGGGCCCATTTTTTTATGATTTTCAGATATTCGGGATCGTGAGGCGAAAAAAGGAACTGTTCTTTATCGATCGCTTCAAGTTTGCTCCAGCAGAGAT
Organism: uncultured Acidobacteriota bacterium; assembly: GCA_964586015.1. Lineage (GTDB taxonomy): Bacteria > Acidobacteriota > UBA6911 > UBA6911 > UBA6911 > UBA6911. Next base: position 4,341 of record CAZPHK010000148.1, read on the forward strand.
AATTACTCCTTCCCTTCATATAGCAGACGGGGAATTTTCTCCCCAGAGCGTTTTCAAGAAAGGGAATATCCCTGAAAAAGAGCTGCTCCTGAAGGTTTTTCGTGGCCGTGGAGACGATGACCCGTTTGTCGAAAAGAATAATCGGAAGAAGATAGGCCAACGTTTTCCCGGTTCCGGTTCCTGCTTCGACGCAAAGGTGGTGTTTTTCCTCTATGGCATGCCCGACAGCCTGCGCCATCCGAATCTGCCCGGGCCGATGTTCGTAGAAAGGGTGGTTCGCGGCGATCTCCCCCTCCGGGCCCAGTATTCGGTCGAGTTCTTCCCGTAAAGCCATCTTCAAATCCCTAAAAAGAAGCCAGGCTCGGCTTCCGGCTTCGCTTAGCTGAATCCATGATTTGCCTAAACTTCTCCGGATCGAACAATCTGTGACTCAGGAAATTATGTAAAGTTCACAGGTTGCCAGGTTTACAACGTTTTGAAGTCAGAATAAAAAACCAAAGATTTATTTAAAACTTGGAATATTCCTGTTTTTATTACTTTATCCGGGAATTGATAAACCGCCACATCCCGAAATGCTGCATATTAGCACGTTCAAACAGGATTATCTCCTCCTTCGAAAGCCTCAATCGACGGTGAAATCAGAAGTTTATCTTAGAGTCGCGCGAACTTGGCGTTAATATAAATACCGTTTCAACCCGGAGGCAATTATGGAATCCCAGAATCCCGAAAGCGATATCATCGATCATCAGGAACCTTACGACGGCAAAATTATCTCCATACACGTCGATACCATACGACAGGCGTCGGGAAGAACAACCATTCGTGAGGTGGTCCGGCACCCCGGCGGCGTAGCGGCAGTCCCGATTCTGGAAGATTCCCGCATCCTGCTGATCCGGCAATTCCGCTATCCGATCGGCAGGTACATTTATGAAATCCCTGCCGGGAAACTGGACACCGGGCAGCCTCCACTCGAAACCATGAAACGCGAGCTGGAGGAAGAAACCGGGTACCAGGCGGAAATTCTGAACCACGAATGCTCCTTCTATACAACGCCGGGAATCAGCAATGAGCGAATTCATCTTTACACCGCGCGAAACCTGACCCCCTGCGCCCAGCGTCTCGAAGAGGGAGAACATATCACGCTTGAAGCGCTCACTCTGGAGGAATGCCTGCAGAAGATTCAGACCGGAGAAATCTGCGACGGCAAAACCATTTTGGGCTTACTCTGGCACCGGATGCAAACCGACGCTCATTCTCTTCCATAACTTACACTTAACGCAATCGGCCTTTCTGTCGATATGGTAAGTTGTACGCGAAAAATTAAAATTAACCATTTCAGGGTGAAATAATGATTTGTCCTAAATGTGGATTAGAACAGGAAGAGCGGCTGGATTGCAAAGAATGCGGTATCGTATTCAGTAAATACAACGCACGGATCCAATCAGACCAATCGCAGGATTCAAAGGTCGACGAAACCCCGAAAAACGGCGATTTTCAGGAGCTGCAGATGCAGGTCAAAGAGCTGGGCTCACGATTAATCGATGTCGAATTCGAAAAAGCCGAGAGGAAAAAGCTTCGTACGGACGTGAAGAATCTTGAAGGACAGGCCCGGGAAAACCAGCAGATGATAGAAGACCGCATCCGGCAGCTTGAATCCAGGCTGAACACCTCTATGGAGGAGAATGAGTCGAAGATCAGCCCGGAAATATTGGAAATCCTGAAAAAATCTGAAGAAATGGAACAGAAAACCGCCAAGATGACGGATAATTTGAACCGTACCATTAATCAGCTCACCAGTTTATGGGAAAAAACCGGCCAGAATTCATTCCAGATTACGGAATTGAACAACCAGTTGGCCGCCCTTCGTAATGAAGCGATTGGATTGAAAACCAAGGTGGAAGCCCTCCAAAAGAATTATACAAACATCGAGCCGAAAACCATTGCGGAAGACGACGTCAAGGCCATTCGCCAAAACCTGGATGAATTGGGCCAGTTCATCAGCAGCTTGGGCAAAAGCCACTAGCCAAAATACGTGGACACCCATTGTCTTCGGTTCGTCAAAATACATGGACACCCACTAGCCAAAATACGTGGACACCCATTATCTTCGGTAGCCAAAATACGTGGACACCCATTGTCTTCGGTTTACTGAGCAAGACGTCATCG
>CAZPHK010000148.1:6606-11989 GCA_964586015.1 uncultured Acidobacteriota bacterium
TAGCCAAAATACGTGGACACCCATTGTCTTCGGTTTACTGAGCAAGACGTCATCGAGAAATACCTTAGCTCGCGTAATATCTCCCCCGGGGTGAAATGTGGACACCCACTGTTAATACCTGAGAAAGAAAACGCGATCAATTCATATATCTCAAATAATTTGAAGGACTTATAGAATATATTATGCCGCGGAACACATTGTCTGTCGATATCCGGAACTACGAAACGGGACAATGAAGGAACAGTCTTACTCCCCTTTACGTGGTTCGAAAACTGCCAATTGAATCTCTTCGCTTTTCTGAAAGAAACCTGTATATAACAGGAAAATTGCTGGCAGAAAGGGGCTGCGGTTGTGGTAAAATCTCCGGATGAGCAAAATAGCAGCTGGATCTGAAGTTGAAGCATATTGTACAAAATGCCGGCTTATCCTGGCCCATACCGTCGTATCCATGGACGGTACGAAACCCAAGCGCGTCCAATGCAATACCTGTGAGGGCGAACATAATTACCGGGCCAAGAAACCTGCAACAAAAACTGCGGCTCCCAAAAAAGAGAAGACCGCCAAAAAAGGCGCCTCTAAAAAAACCAGGCAATCCTGGGATGATGTCATGAAGGAAGCCGCAGACAAACCGCATAAGCAGTACAGCATGTCCGGCAGTTTCAGTGAAGGCGACTGGATCGAACACGGCACCTTCGGGTTGGGTTGCGTGCAGTCATTTACCGCCCCGAACAAGATCACAGTCCGCTTTGCCGACAGCACACGAATGCTTGTTTGCAATTACAGTTAGGTGAGGACCGTAATCTCAACATCCGGCTCCCTGCTGGATACACTTCAACTCCTGGTACCCGGAGCTTCAAAACGCACTTTGCGTCAAATGCTGGTTCAGGATCGAATCCGCATTAATGGAGTAGTTTGCCGCAAAGCGGCTCACTCCGTTCGAACCGGCGACGCAATCGAAATAAGCCCGCGCCATCATCCGCCCGACCTTCCCGCAGGACTGGATATTCTGTTTGAAGACGATGCCATCCTGGTCGTTCACAAACCTTCCGGTCTGCTGACGGTTGCAACCCCGAATGAGCGGGTGCGGACCGCTTACGCCTACCTCCGCCGGTTTCTCGAAGAACGCAATCCCCGACAGAAACTGTATATCGTCCACAGGCTTGACAGATACGCCAGCGGCATACTGGTTTTCTCCAAAACCGAAGACATTCAACTGCGACTCAAGGAACTTTTCAGCAGGCACGATGTACGGCGCATGTACTGGGCTATCGTCAAAGGCAGGGTCGAACAGGAAAGCGGCACTATCAGGAGTTACCTGGCCGAGAATCGGTCTTTTCACATGCGCTCCGTAAAGGATCGAAAAAGGGGGAAGGAAGCGGTGACGCATTATCGGGTCCTTCGACGGTTTTCGGACCTATCCACCCTTGAAGTGACCCTGGAAACGGGACGCAAAAACCAGATCCGGGCCCATCTATCCGAAATCGGGCACCCGGTTGCGGGCGACCGGGCATACGGCGGAGAGGTAGATCCTATAGGCAGGCTTGCACTGCATGCATTCCACCTCGGATTTGTGCATCCGACACTCGGCAAGCCCGTTGAATTTACAACCAAGCCGCCTCCGGAATTCCTCCCTTATCTTCCCAAACAGATGTAGAGGCGAACCTTCCGGCTTCGCTCTAGCCGAAGCAAAGCTTCGGCCGAGCTGTGCCGGACAGGTTGTGTTCGCCCTTCCACGCAACAAAAGGCAGCTTCCTTTGACCTGTGATCGTTACATAGCCCGTAACATTGTCTGAATTCGTAGGGCGAACCTTGTGGTTGCCCGGGATAAAATTTATTCAGGAATTGTCGGGAGAAGATCTTCGAAATCCGTGATGGTTTGGATATGATAGTGCGCCCCGTCGACCCGGTCTTCGCCGCCGACCATCACCGTAACCATCCCAAGCTCTTTTGCGGTGTGTATGTTTGCAGGAGAATCCTCTATCAGAATGCACTCCTCCGGCCGTGCGCCTATAAAATCCAATATCCTGAAATAGGCCCGGCGATCCGGTTTGTTTACGAAATCCAGCATATGGATATCGAAAATCATCTCGAATTGCCCCAGGATGCCGGCATGGGATAGCACGCGCCGGGCATGCCGGGCATCGGCGTTGGTAAAAACAATCTTTCTTAACTTCAAACGTCCCAGCATTCCATCCAGGGCCGGATCTTTTTGAAGATAGCGGTCGAGCCGGATATCGTGAACGAAATCGAGAAATTCATCCGGATCCACCCAGTAGTGCCGGCGCAGAGCATTCAGCGTCGTCCCCCATTTCTTGAGAAACATCACCCGTGTCCGGCCTACCTCGTCCTCATCCATTCCAAGGCGCTCAACCATATAGCGGTTGATTCGATTGCCGATCTCGTGCATCAACCCGCACGATTTCGGGTAGAGAGTATTGTCCAGATCAAACAATGCGTATTGAAGGTTCTTTCTCAACAGCGTCCTCTTCTTTTGTCGATTGGGGCAGCTTCCCGACAGCCGACAGGATGGAATGCCGGATATTCGGAATTTCTTTCTGGAGGTCGTCCAGCAGGCGCCGCATCCGTTTCCGCTGGAGGTCCCCCTGGGAACCGCACAGGCTGCACGCGATAATCGGGTATTTCTGCATGGCCGCGAAAGCCTCGATGTCGGATTCCCAGCAGTATGCCAGCGGACGGATCACGGTATTGCGGCCGTCTTCGCTCTCGAGCAGAGGCGGCATGCTCCGGGGTTTCCCCTCGAAGAACAGGTTGAGCAGGAAAGTCTGCAGTATATCGTCGGCGTGGTGCCCCAGGGCGATCTTCGAGCATTTTTCTTCAACCGCGAGGTTATAAAGGATGCCCCGGCGCAGCCGGGAGCATAGGGAACACGTGGTATCGCCTTCCGGAACCACCCTTTTAACGATCGAGTAGGTGTCCTTCCGAACGATGCGGAACGGAATGCTTTGGGCCGTGCAGTATTCCTTCATGACGCTCTCCGGAAAGCCGGGCTGCCCCTGGTCGAGATTCACGGCCAGGAGTTCGAACCGGACCGGGGCACGCCGCTGCAGATCTCGAAGAAGCGTCAGAAGGGTGAAACTGTCCTTCCCCCCGCTCAGGCAGACCATGATCCGGTCCCCGCCTTCGATCATGTTGAAATCCGCGATCGCCTGACCCACCCCGCGCAACAGCTTCTTTTTGAGTTTCTGTTCCGTATCCATCCTGTCGTTCCCGTCAAACTGGAAATTGTAGCATATCGGTGTGTTCGCCGGTCGATGTTGTCCTGCATACCGGAATTTCCGGAAAAGTGGACAACTTCACAATGGAATCAGCGGACACCTTCGAGCGGAATAGGTGGACAACTTCAGCGAATACGCACACCGGCTCAAAATCACCAGGCATAGCCGCGTTCCCCCCCCTTCAATGCCTTCAATTTTCAATCCGTAATGCTATAATTTTTCCATGCAACCTATCCGGGTGGTCTTTCTTGGAACCGGTGATGCATTTTCAGCCGGCGGACGCAATCAATCCGCGTACCTTGTACAGCATCCGCAGGTAACCCTGCTTCTCGACTGCGGGGCTACAATCCTGGCTTCGCTTAACAGGTACGGTATTTCAACCGAACCCATCGACGGCATCCTTCTCAGCCATCTCCATGGGGACCACATCGCCGGCCTGCCCTTTCTTTTAATGCACTACATGTATGTCGAACCGCGCACAAGACCGCTCCGCATCCTGGGACCCGAAGGGCTGGAGGGAAGGATAAAACAGCTCTATGAAGCCATGTATCCCGGCGATGCATCCGCTCCGTTTCCCTTTGAGCTGGACTTCACGGAAGTGCGGCTCCGGCAGAAGTATGCCGTCGATATCCTGCGGATTGAGCCGTTCAGGGCCCGGCATCAGGACAACCGGCCCTCATACGGATATACGCTGGAATTGGACGGCCGAAAGATCGTGTACACGGGGGACACCGGATGGACCGACGAGCTTCCCGTACGCGCAGAAGGCGCGGACCTGTTCATCTGCGAGTGCAGCTTCTACGAATCGCAGGCCGCGGGCCACCTCAGCTATCCCGAGATCCGGAAACGCCTCGCCGGCTGCGGCTGCAGGAAGATGGTCCTGACCCACCTGGGCCGCGAAGTGCTCGAGAGAAGCCGGGAAGTGGATCTCGAACTGGCGCGAGACGGCTCGGTTATAACGCTATAGCAGCCATACATACGCTCCACGTTTTTCCCCACTTTACCCGAAGCGGGAACCATGCTAATCTCTAACGTCCCTGCTGAAGCAATCCCTCTTGCGGGGCATCTAAAGTGAGCCAGCGTAGCTCAGCTGGTAGAGCAACTGATTCGTAATCAGTAGGTCCGCGGTTCAAATCCGCGCGCTGGCTCCATGAAAACAAAAGACTTACGAAAACTTACCAAAACACAAAATCGCTCTGGGGTTCCACTGGGGTTCCAACTGGCAAGACCTCAAAGTGGTCAAATCGGCGCGGGCCATCTATCTTCCATCTTCCCCCCTTTCCTCATCCCTTAATGTTGAAGTGACAATTATCCCGACCCAGGGGGCAAGCAACTGTGTTTCAACGGGATCTGCTGTTCCTCAGAACGGAGTGGCTGTAATGACCATCAAAGGGCGTTTCGTCTCTTGAGCCGTTAAACTCAAAACCTGTAGATTTGATGTATAAGACGGTGCCGTGGATCCACGGATCTAGTCGATCATAATGTATCTTACGTGGCGCAGCCAATCATAGCTGGGCGCATGAACCCATCGCTCAAGGCTTAGGGAGGTGGCAACTACAACCTGCGCCTGGTAAGGAGTGGAAACCACACAGTTGTTTGTTGCGTGCCGATAAGCATTTTTTATGCAAATACATAGGGATCTATATTGACATCGAAAAAAGGCGTATTAGCATAGTCGTTATTTAGAATAAAATTGAAACGCATTAGGAAGTGGAGCGAGGACGATAAGCCTAGCAGGATGCAGGTCCGGGGTAGTGCCGGTATTTTATAATGGAAAAACATAATTCGTGAGCAATGTTAAATACAGCTTATCATTTGCAACGGGCGGCCTGTTTCATCACGAATCGGTGAAACTTGCCGGGCTGTATCTTGAGCTTCATGATTGGAGTGCGGTTCGCGCCAGGGTCTTCTCCAACAACATCCTGCAGTCCAGAACAGTGAGCAGTCTAGGACGCATCTGGCGGGAAGTCGTCGCTCGTCTGAAAACTCTGAACGACGCAGAGCTAAATTTGTTCATTGATGTAACTCATCAGGAACAAAGCTATATCCTCTGGCTTGCCATTTGTCGCCGATACAAATTCATCGCTGATTTTGCGGTAGATGTCTTGCGCGAGCGCTTCATCACTTTGAAAGCTGATTTGCATTAC
>CAZPHK010000149.1:0-11930 GCA_964586015.1 uncultured Acidobacteriota bacterium
CAGCGAGTCCTTCGGGTAAAGGTTGTTCTTCTGAGCCAGGGAACTCATGGTCGGAACGGCCCGCGAATTCGCCAGCCGGGTCCGGACACGGTAGAGATCATTCCCCAGAGACTGGACCCCGGTGACTTCAAGGCTGACCTCGGGCAGATGCTTCGCCGAGAAGATGACGACCATGGCGTTGCGGTGTACCAGGTCTTTGATCATGAAGGGCGCGGAAAGCCGGGAGCTCATCTTGACCCAGCCCCCGATCTCAATATCTCCGTAAGTCGGGTGCTTGAACGGCGTCCAGGGTTTGAAAAGTTCTCCCTGGGCAAGGTGGTCGTTAAACTTGATCCTTTCACGATCTTCACTGGAGCTTGAGGTGCCGGCTGCGTTTAGACCCTGGGAAGCCGCCTTGGCCTGCTTTTCGGACGCACCGGTGAATGTCTCCGTCTCCACCTGGAAAACCTCGGCTACGTAGCCGTATGCGCCCATGAGCTGGGTCAGCCATTCGACCGAGTCTCCATGGACCGCGTAGAGGTCCTTCCATGTGACGAGGTAACGGTATCCGGGAATGATCCGCTCCGCCTGTTTTCCGACATAGTCGTACACCTCAAGGTCTCCTGCAGGATATTCCCCCAGGCCTTTGCTGCCGGGACCGCGGAGGAACATTCCACCGCTGTTGTGGAAAGACCAGCCGACACAGATATTCGTCTTTTTCAGGATCCATTCCGCCAGGGACTTCATGCCTGTCCCGGAAAAGGGGTACTCGCCGGAACCACGCTGGACGTAGGGCGGAGCCCAGTCAAATCCCCAGTTCCTGTTCGGATCAACGTAGCCTTCTCCGTCCTCGTTGACCTGACCGTCGCCGTCGTTATCTATGCCCTCATCGCCAAGGACCGTCCATTCACCCTTCTCGTCCTGCTTCGCCGGAATCATCAGCCGGGCGTCTTCGGGATCCGTCTTGAGCCGGCCGAAAGGATCTTTGATTCGCATCTGGCAGATATTGCCGTCGCCGTCTATGTCGTCGGGATAATCTTCGTCTATCAGACCGTCCCGGTCGTCGTCGGTCGGGATCCGCAGGCCCCGGTTGGAGGACGGCGTGTTGGCGTCGTTCATGAAATGAAACCGTCCGTCGACATTGACGACCGGCACGACGTAGAAGCAGATCCTGTCCATCAGCTCGGTGATCTCCCTGTTGCCGCCATAGTTGCCGAGTATGTAATTGAGCAGGTAGAGAGCTATATCCCCACCCTGAATTTCGTTCCCGTGAATGTTTCCGTCAATGTAAATCGCCGGCTTATCCAAAGCAGGTCCCGTTTCCGGATTATTGACGGTCATGGCGTAGATGGAACGCCCTTCGTCGCTTTTTCCGACTTCTTCTAAGACGGTGAGTTCCGGATAGGCCGCGCTGAGTGCCTTCAGTGCCTCCGTGATTTCATCAAGCTGATAATAGCGGTCGAACCTGAGAGGAATCGTAATTTCATCCTGCGCCGAAGCTGTCAAACCGGCGGCGATAAAGACCAGAAGCCCGATGCCCAATAACTTTTTCACTCCGCACCTCCCAAATCGATTACGGCTGAATCACTCCAGGCACACTGCGTCACCGCCTTCACGTTGATTTTGACCGGCTCGTCCGCCTGGAGCATCCACGTCACCTCCACAGAATGCAGGCCCGGGATCGAAGGTACGGGGCTCCTCGCCTTCCCCTCGATAATCTTGAAACCGTCACCATCCAGGGTAACTATAACGGGAGGAATTCTCCGGTTTCTCCGTCCCATGGCCGTCGGGTAGGGCAAAATGCCGGTGTTTTCCACCCAGACCTTAACCTCGTAAACGTTCGCTCCGAGTGGCTTGATTTTCGACTTGGCAATTTTGATCCGGGCCATCTTCCGGGAAATTTCCAGGACCCATGGGACCTGACCTTTAAAGAGATCCTCCATCATACCGGGGGGCGGCGAATTGTCCGTAAAGGGAACAAAGCCTCCGATCTCCACTTCACCAAGAGTGGGATGCTGGTAGGTCTGCCAGCCAACAAATCCCCGGCCTTCGAGTTCCTTGTCGCTCCAGGCAAGAAGGGCTTTCTCTTTGGGGTCCGGTCCACCCTTTTCCGCCGGCTTGGGCATCTGCTTCAGTACTCCGGCCAGTTTCCGGGTGTCCATCTGGCCTCCCTCGAAAGCTTCGAGCAGCTTCGCGGCGCTGATTTGTCCGGGGGCGCCGAAGGACTTGAGGGCCGCATCGATCTTTTCCTCCCCAAGGGCAATGAACTCTTCATTGCTCATTTTTTCCAGCTTCTCGACGGTGATTCCGCCTTCATCCTTTTTCTCTTCCACTATGGGCGCGGTCCAGAAATCCAGGGCGAAGGAGGGCAGGCCAAGATGATAATAGGAATACAGCTCCAGGGATCCGTCCTTGTCCGGGCCGGGATCGAGCCGCTTGGCGTCGAGTCCGTTTGCCTTGAGGAACTCTTTATACCGCTCAGAGAGCTCTTTATAGAACTTGAGATCTTCATCAAGCGGATTGACAACGGCTCCGAGGCCAAGGTAGCTCGCAACCATCGCCTCGTTGAGCTCGATTCCGGGAGGGGCCAGGGGTTTGATCATGTCCATGATCTCCGCCATCGTATACGTCTTTTCCGGATCTGCGTTGATACTGGTCGCCATGTACTCGGGAATCCTGATCTTGTCGAGATCGGCTTCCCCCTTCCGTCCTCCCCGCGGCGGAGCCATGCAGAAATTGGTCTCCCCGAAAACGAAGGCCAATCCGATTTCACGATGTTCGTCGAAAAATTTCAGGAGGGCGAAGGTCTCATTCTGGCTTCCGGGCCAAAGACCCCGTTCGGATTCGAAATAGTGGAAAAGATGCGGGAAGGTAATGCCGATGTCGACTCCACCCGGCATATCTTCGTTGTACCGGCCGTCGCCGTCATTGTCGATTCCTTCCGGATAGAGTTTGTAAATTCCCTTCTCGCCCTTCAGCGAATCCGCTTTTTTCAACAGACGAGGCTCCTCGCGCACAGGGATCCATTCCCCGCCCGGATCTTTGACTCTCATTTGGGTTATAAACCCGTCCCCGTTGAGGTCGTCCGGTCCGTCCTCGTCGGTCAAATCGTCCCGATCGTCGTTGACCGATGACCCGTTGAGCGGATTCAGCATCAGGGGCTTCGCAAAGAAACGGGCTGCAGCATCAGGATTGCCGCAGGGAAGGATATACCAGCTGAGGTCGGTGCGGGCTTCAGCCTTCTCCAGGAGGAGCCTTGCGAGATAAAGCGCGGCTTCGCCCGAGACCGGAACCGTCCCTTCCATATTGGCAGCGACAAAGACAGCCGGAAATTTCTTGCCGGTTTTGTCCGTTTCGGGTCCGATCTCCAAAACCGCGAGATCGCGGCTGCCCGGACTTTCCGCCAGGACGTGAATCCGGGCGATCCCGGGATTCGCACGCGCCATTTCCCGGATAGCGTCTACTTGCTCTTCCGGTTGACGGTAGCGGTCGAACGTGATCCCGGCTGCCGACACGGGGGCAACAATCATTATGGCTATGATCAAAAGCTGCATAAACCTGGAGACATACACTTTCGTCACCTCCATGGCGAAGATTCTAAAAACACAGTTTGAGTTTCGGCTGTAGGCCTAAAGTCAGGATGTTCAACTATCGGGGGCAATTTTGACAGATTCACTATCCGGCCGCAATGGTGACGACACAACGGAATTAATAATTTTCGGTTTCCCCGATCAATCACCTCGAATACAGGAAGGATCACCCCGTGTTAACATAAATGCTTCCGGCATCAAACCGGGAATTCCGTATGTATTCAGCAGCGGTCTCTTTAATCCGTCAGCCATGCGAAGGCTTCAGTGCTTCTGAGATATCGAAAGCTCCGCCGACTCCATGACGATGTCCGGATCGCTCCAGCCCTTAAGTTCCATAAGCTTCTTATAGGCCCTCCGGTAGAGAAGGACCGCTTCAATTCGTGCATTTCCGGAATCCGGAGCGGCGAACAGGAACTCACCGGTATCGGTCTCGAACGCTCCGATCCTTGTGTCCATCACTACCCGGGTCGGGTTCCAGTATGCCGCCGTCGGCGCAACTCCCGTCCACATTTCCTCGAGCAGCTTGACGAATACTTTTCCTGCCAGCCCTGCGTAGCAGCCGTCCTCCGGATCCCCGGCCCCGCACCATTCCGGCAGAACGGGACCTTCCCTGAGAGACAATTCAGAGGCATCGCCTCCATAAGCCCGGACCACAAGAATCAAATGTCGTAGCGGCGAGTCCGTGGGAACGTGGTGACCGGTGCGATCGTTGACAACCTTCGTTCGGACCCGGATCCCTTCCGGTGTTGCCTCCGCCTCAAGGGACAACGATACCGCATTCTGGAGAAGATCGGGATCCCCGGCACCGGGCATCCTGTGGCTGACAATGGTTTCAGGATCCCGTTTACGCCCTCCCTTTTCGGGGTGGGCGAAGAATTCAGCTCCGGAGCTGGGCATATGGCAATCCTGGCACGTCTTTCCCGTCTCCTTATCGCTGTATGGGCTTCGCAGCCATTCGCCGAAGGAATCGTAAACGATCGTATCCCAGAAAACTCCGAAATGGCATGGGGCACAGAACCGGCTGCTCTCCTGAATTTCAGAATAGGTGTCCTCGCCGGGGGCGATATCGTCCAGGGGACCGGCGAAGAACTGGTGTCCCTCGAAAGGTCTCCGGAATTCGTAGGAGAGCACCCCGGGCCTGTCGGGAAAAGGAAGCCCTGTGGCGGGATCGAGGCGGACGTCCCAGACCTTGTGGCAGAAATCGCAGGGAACGCCTTCGGCTTCTACTCCCCGGACGGAAACCGGATCGGTATTGAGGGGCGCCCGGATTGCAGCGGCCGGGACGTGGCAGGCGCCGCAGTCTCCGGTATGGTCCGGATTGTCGAGTCTGTACCCGGGACCGTAGTAGGGCTTCTCAGGATCCGGAGGAAGCGGCAACAATCGACCGTCCTCTGCGCGCCTGAAGCGGGTTGAAGGGCTCCGGCGGCCCGACATGTCTTTCCCCGTATGCAGGGTAAGGAAACGGGGGTTTACGGCGGATTGGGAATGAGCGTCCTCGAGCCACTCGTCGACCGGGAGGTCGGGGCCTGAACCGGCTTCACCTCGAAGGTGGCACTCGGAGCACCCCTGGTTCTCGCCGGAACCGGACGACCTTGAGGAAGGCAGCCACGCGTATTCCGGATTGTCCAGGCGACTGTGCCGGTGAAGCGATAACGTTACGCCCTTCTCTCCGGTCGAGGCTTCAACCGGACCGACGATAAAATATCCTTCAGCCCAGGCCGTGAGTTTGACGGGGCTGCTGTAGGATTCCGGCACAGCCAGTTCAAACTCTCCTGCAGAACCGGTTACGGCGCTGTGTTTTGTCGTCTGGATCCGGACTACGGCCCCTGAAACCGGTCCTTCGTCGTCGCGGACGATACCTCCGATAATTCTTTCAGCACCCGCTCCTTTAACCGAAGCCTGGAACCATGGATTAACTACAATTCCGGTCAAAACGAGAAGACCCAGGACTGCGATCCATTTCAGGCTCCCTGAAATGGAGATTTTCAAGGATGCGTAAAATGCGCGCGGAAACAAAGGAAATCTCGTCATTTCATTATCACACCTGGATGTCCTTTCTCTTGCCGTTGACGCGCTGCGCCCACGCACATGGAACGGTATCCCGAGGTCGCCAACAGTATGAGGGCTGGGCTCCCTGTCAGCTGTTTAATTTATTCTGTTTAGATTTTCGGCTTTCATTCTACTGCAGTCCTGATCGGATAAGGTCAACAAACTTTAAATTTTCATGGGATTCTTTTCAAATCCAGCCGGGCGGTCTGTCCCGGATCCCCGTGCATCCGTCCTTTTCCTCTATTCCTTGGTCCGGATTCAGATGTGGAGATTGAGGTCTTCCACGATACCGACGGCAAGGAGCACCTCTTCGAGGCAGTCCTGTACCGTTTCACAGGATTTAAAGACACTGTTTGCAGCCGTATCGATTCTGCCTCTTCCGGAGACCGTACCCGCCCCCATCCCACCGGCCGCGCGGCATCCATCGATCCGGCAAAAGGCCGGGGGAGGAACCACACTTCGGGCTTCACCCGTAATGAATTTCCAGTCCCCCCCTAAAACGGTTCGTCACCCGGCCGGAAAAGGCAGCTGCAGTAAAGCTGGAATATCGCTAGCCTTCCTTCAGTTTTTTAATTTCTTCGGGCGAATATTTCTCACGAGGGTGTGAAGGATGCAGCGATACGTCTCCTACCGTCATATCGTATTTGGGGGAAAAGAGAACATGCATCCACTGAAAAGGCTTGTTTACTTTCGTGATGGCAATGGGACCGTGCACCAGCCCCTTGGGCATGTAAAGGATGGAAGTGGTGTTTACTATATGCTTCTCCCCTTCCTCACCGAAATGAACCTCGATCTCGGCATCGAAATCGTAGTAATTTTTCGGATTGCTGCCGAAGATGAAAAAGATTTCGTCGCCATCGTGGGCGTGGGCCGGATGGGGAAATGCGATCGGTTCGGTGATGACAAGCAGCTGGACTTCAACAGGAAAGTTGGGGAACCCGGCGCCCAGGCAACCTTCTTCCGCGCATATGTGCAGCGACGGCGCCCTTCCTTTTTCCAGGGGTTCCCTGATTATGTACTTCCCGTACTTGCTCTCGGCCATTTTTAATCCTCCTTCTTTTTACTTTTGGTGATAACGGCAACATATAGCGATAAAAACGGAACGGTGCTGTCCTACCTGGTGAAACCTGGATCCATTATAATCGGCTCAGGCGGATGGAAGAAAGAGAATCCTGAGCCTGTCATGACAATCCATCCGGATTGTACAGGTTGGAAACCGGCGATTGAGTCGGGCCGGAAATCAGTCGCATTTTTCCCAAAATACAATTTTATCGAATTCCTTTCTCGGACGGGGCTTCGGATCCTCATCCGGATACCCCAAAACAAACAGGTCGTGAACAAACATATCATCCGGCAGGCCCAGAACGTTTGCCGCTTCCCTGGGTGATATCGCGCCTATCCAGCAGCTTCCCAGGCCCTGGTTGACGGCTTCCAGGGCCATAAACGCCACGGAAATCATAATCTGCTCGCCCGCCTTAATTGTCATTACCTCCCTGCCGCGAATGTAGGGGGCAAACTGCTCACTTTCCAAAACCACGTTGTCAAGGAATTCCTCCGGCCACTCCATTACGCCGGCTTCCATAAGCTGCTTCAGAGATTCCCTGTGCATTTTCCGTGAGAAAACCTCCGCGACACCGCAACAGGCAATCACTACGGGAGCCGAGCCGACCTGCGGTTGGCCGCCGGCGGCGGCTTTTGCCAGTTCCTCTATTTTTGCCTTATCCTGAACCACAATGAATCGCCATGGCTGCACGTTTCCCCACGACGGCGCTCTCCTTCCCGATTCCAGCACTTTTATTATCTTCTCTTTTTCCACCGGCATCGGCTTCCACTTTCTTATGGTTACTCTCTTTTGAATTGCTTCCGATACATCCATCTTCATTTCTCCCTTCGAACATCCATCACAAATAGTGGAATGTTGACTATTGCCTTGTTGACTGGTGATTGCACAGGAGAACCATTTTCAATATCCGGCATTCGTTCTTTTTGATTAACCCTGATGAAACTTGGGAGCTCATTATATGGGAATGGGTCGGGAAGGAGGAAGTGAAATCCAAAACAGGTGTATCGCCGCATCTTCAATTAAAAGCGGCGCCGTTTTTCTACCGTTCGGAGCCGCTCACTTCCACCGAGTATAGCGCGCGATGAGCGAGGATGTACAACGTGCGGCCGTCATCGCCTCCAAAGATAATGTTTATCGGGCGCTGCGGTACATCGATTCGCGCTATTTGTTTGCCGTCAGGGTCATAGACGAATATCTGTCCGTTCGCAACATAAATATTGCCGTCGGGACCGACGGCGACGCTTTCACCGCCGCGCTCGGCTAAAAGATGCAAATCGCTCAGGGCGCCGTCCGCTCCCACCACTGCGCTGTAGGTTCGGTCTTCCGACGAGCTTGCGACATAGACCCGATCACCGGCAGCGGCGTTGAGAAAACCGTACGTATCCAGGTTATCGGAGAAGCGCCAGCCGGTGGCGTCGGGAAGCCCCTGCTGGACGACGAGTCCGGCCGGAAGGAAGATGCTTCCGTCCGGCGAAACATACTGCTTATTCTTAGGGGCGGTGACATCCGCCGTGAACATCTCGGAGAGCGTCCTGTACCGCATCGTGGAGAAATCGAGCTGGTTTCTGAACTCGCCGTTGTTCCAGTAGTTGGCCGGCAGTATCGCCCGCGCTCCCGGACGCGGTTGCGCAGGCTGTGGCTTTAGGACTGTGATATCCGCCGGCGCGCCGGGACGGAAGGAGTATACGGTTCCTTCCTGTCCCAGGGAGGAAAGCACCATCAGGTTGCCGGATCGATCGAATGCCAGGTTCACCGGATCCAGCGGATGGTCGCTTTCAATGACGAGCCCGCCGGCCGGCGACCAGCTGTAGATCCGGTTCCTGTGGCGTTCGACGAAGTAGAGCTTGCCGGAGCCGTCCACTGCCGCACCGGAGATGGAGTGGAAGCCCTCTTCCAGCATCCGGACCTTTGCGCCTGTTGCAAGCACCGCTGAAGCATCGGCCGGTGACGGCGTGGGCGGATCCAGGGGAATATCCAGCACGGCAAATTCGCGCTCCCGGACCTCCAGGTGATGGGTCCTGTCCTGAATGGAGTTTTCGAACGGGAACTTGCTCAAACGAAGGAACGTATGGCAGCCGTCCCGGTCGCAGAATCCGATTCCGCTCTCCGCGTTTACGTGAACATTCCGGAAACGAATATTCCCGGAGTTGTACATGCGAACCGCGGCGGGGAAAGGCGCGCGCGAACGGGTCACACGATAGCCGTGGTAGTTGGCAATGGTTACGTTCTTTGAAGAGCTGATCTCGAGCGACACGGCCTCGATGCTCTCGCCGGCTTCGCCCTCGGTCTGCGGCGCGTTGATGTCCCAGTTTTCCACACGGTCCAGTTTGATCTCCACCCGGACATGGTGTTCGTTGGAGAGCTGATAAACATGGCCCGGGGTCCTGGTATCCGAAACATAGAAGCCCGCCTGGGCATAGGTGTTCGGAGTCCAGATATTGGCGAACGTTCCCCCGCCGCCGTCGGTCACCCACAGGCTGGGATACTGCCCGTCCCACCGCTTGCGCAATTCGGCATCAGCCGTGCCGTTATTGTTGTTGACCTGGCCGGGTTTGCTGCCGTGGCCGCCCAGGAACCGCACATCGTTGATCATCGAATCGGCGCCCGCGCGCCAGATCACACCCGAGGCCCGTGGATTCACTCCGCCGGTGAAAAGCCCGAAGCCGCTCAGGATGTTTGTACCTCCCGAGGGGGCGGCAATCATCGGCCGAGGTGCGCCCACACCTTCAAAGCCGGCCGTGTCGTCCGGAAGGTTGAGCTGCGTCATGAGCGGATGGAGCCCGATCATGACTGTGTCGGGCTTTAGTGCGAGCGTATCACTGATATTGTATCGACCGCTCGGGAAATAGAGCACGCGGTGCTTCAGAATCGCCCTCTGGATCGCGGATGTGTCGTCGGTGGCGCCGTCTCCGGCAACGCCGAGCGTGCGAACGTTCACCCATTCCTCCGTCGGAGGCAGCGGCCGGATCGCCGGAGGCAGCGGCTCCGGCATCGCGTCCATGGGCGTCGCCCTGTATATCATGCCGATTGTTCCGGTCATTCCCAGGCCCGGCACGATGAGCCCGTAGTTGAAATCCTCGACCCGGTACTGTTTCCCCTTCCCGGTCACTTCTTTCCCGCTTCTTCGAAAGCGGGCAAACACCGGCACGTCCTGCAATACCGCATTCTCAACGCCGACCTCCACGAGCGGGCTGTTCTCGTTGCTGATAATGACGGCGGGACCGGAAATGTTCTCGAAACGGCAGTCCTTGACCCACAACTGGTCGTAATATTCCGGGTCTATTTCAACGGCGGTGGGCGTGTTTCGAAAGGTGTTCCGGATCAGCGTGAGTCCCGCTTCATGCTCGCGGATGGCGGCCTTGCGCTGTCCTTCGAATACCGAATCGATCAGCGTGAACTGCCAGGCCGCCGAAGGCTTGCCCGTCAGTATGCCGTAGTCTCCTTCATAAAAGCGCAGATCCTCGGCCTCGTTCCCCATTTCGGCAAGGGCCGCAAGACCGGAGCCGATGTGGAAATCCATATGCCTGAGAAAGCAGTGCTGTGCGTAATGCGCGCGTATGGCTACCGCGGCCGGATTGCCCTCGCCGATCTCAAAATCGATGTTGCTCATCGCCGAATAAAAAGTCCCGGGACCGGCGTCTCCAATCGTGTCATTCGGCGGCACGGTTCCGGGGGGCGGGAAAGGTACGCGGAAGGGTCCTGGAAATTTCCGTTCGGAGCCTGCTCCGGCCGGGCGGGGCCGGAAGCCGGCAAACATCACCATGAGGCCGATTCCCTTCTGGTATCCCGGCGTGTTGTCGCCGAGCACGAATACAGGACGGGACGGTCCGTATCCGTAAACACGTACACCGGCCCACACATAAAGAGTGCGCGTCAGGCGGTAGCGGCCCGACGGCACGAACACGATGCCCTCCCAGAGGCTGCTCGCGGCCTTGTCGATCGCCGCCTGAATGGCGGCGCTGTCGTCGGCCGCGCCGTCGCCGTGCACGTCAAAATCCGGGGCTTCCAGGTAGACCGCCGCGGGATCGTCGAGCCTGGCGGTCAGGGCGGATTCAGAGGCGAGGACCGAGGCCGCACCGTGCAACAAGACGACAAAGAAGAGACCCTTGCGAAAAGGATTTTTCATATCGATCAACCTGTTTTAACCTTACCTGGTTGGGCCAAAAAGCATTTATTGCATATTTTTCAGTAGATATTTACAAAATTTTAACAATATTACAAATGCGATATCGACGGAATCCCTGTAATTTTGTTATGATCGTTCCGCTTTCGAATTAAGTTTTGAGAATAAACAGATGATTTTTGAAGATACAAAGGCGCTTCAACTCAGAATTGCCGAAGTGACCGGCCGCAATATCAAAACCCCTCCCCGGATTTTTGAAGACACATCTTCCTACATGAACATAGCCGGCGGGAGCGTGGTGCGTATCGGAGGGAATGATTATTATGTCATCACCGATGCCCGGGAAAACCGCTTCGGCGTCGACGATCAGCCCAAGTTCTGGGTCAAATACGCCATAGATCTGACGACCGGAACCCGAAAGGTGATCAAGCTGGTGTTCTATGAAGAGTTCAACGCGGATATAGGAATTGTTCGTATCCGCTGCAAGCGCAATCCCCAAAAAGAAGCCGAGATTCTCAGCGCCGTAAGGGGCAACCCCCGGTTCATGCAGGGAATCTCCATTACCGATCCTGTCGGAAATCTTGTCCGAGTGATCGACGCCATACCCGGCTATTCCATGTATCACTATCTGGCCGACCTGGAAATGCCGCACGAAGCCTATTTTTTCGACAGGCTGCCGGAAATCATGAAGAAAGTTCTATATTGCATGGACGCCCTGGCTGAACTCCAGCACCGGGGTCTGCATCACGGAGACGTTCGTTCCGACCACATCTGGATTGAGCACAAAACGAACCGGTTTGTCTGGATCGATTTTGACTACGAGGTCAGTCACACCGACTACGATTTGTGGAGCATGGGGAATCTTCTCATTCGCGTTATTGGAAAAGGGGCCCATAAACTGCGCGACATCGAACGCCGGCAGGGAGATTACCCTTCATGCAGAGAGCCGATAATCCCTGAGGACCGGGTCTTGCTGTACAACGACAGAATTGCCAATCTTCGCAAATTATTCCCCTACATTCCCAGGGAACTCAATGATATCGTCATGCGATTCTCTGCGGGAGCTACGGACTTTTACAAAAATCTCGAGCAGCTTTCAAACGACCTCCACGTTCTCTTTTAGCCC
>CAZPHK010000150.1:0-10701 GCA_964586015.1 uncultured Acidobacteriota bacterium
GATCCGGAAAATCAAAAAAGCTGAGGATGATTCTATTTACGGCGGCTTACTTTATAGTCTGTTTCGGGGGAACGCTCGGACTGAATGTCCATTTAACCGGGGACAAATCCTTCGGATATGAACCGTCCGTATATTTGTTCTTTATCGTAAGCCTGATGACTGTCTTTCTCGTTCCCCTGCTGGTGATATATAAAATATCCGCAGAAAAACGCGGGATTACTTTGGCACAGATGTTGTCGGCCGGAACCGGCGGGATCGGCCTTGCAGTCAGAATCGTTCGAGTCCCGGCCACGATTGCCCTGATCCTTTGCCTCGTCCCCGGATTTTCGGCATTAATCATAAGCAGGATATTCGGCGGCATACCCGCCGCCGTCATCCTTCGGGCATCCCTGATCACGGCAATCCTCGGAATCTTCGTGCTCTGTCTCGGCTTCCTTTGTTCGATTCACTGCAGGAATGCCTATTCGGCGGCCGGCTGCGCATTGCTGGTGATAGTCCTTATATCTCTGGAGCCGGTCTGGTTCGGTCCCGTCATCCATGCAACGCCTGATGCGTCCTGTCTGATCCAGCCCTCCCTGCTGATAAATCCATTTGTAGGAGTGGCTTCCGCGATTGATTTCGACATATTCAGGACAAGTCCCCTTTACCAGATATGTCCGATCGGCCAACGCAAATTCGCGTACCCCGCTTACACTTCCGTTGGACTGTTTTACCTGATTGTTTCACTGGTTATGTTCTGGCGTTCCGCAGCCGGAATCCGAAAAACGGCGGAACCGTAAACTTCATTGAAAGGAGTTTCTATGCATCTCTTCCGGACAGCTTTTACATTCCTTATCCTGGCAGTCCTATGTTCGTCACAGGTTGTTTTTTCGCAGCAAGCAGCCTCACAGCTTATACCGGCCCAGACGCAAAAAGAGATTACTGCGAGCATGCAGCGCGGTGTCGATTACCTGCTGAAAAATCAGAAAGAGGACGGCAGCTGGGAAAACCACGTCGGGATCACGGCGCTGGCGGCTGCGGCTCTCATGAAAATGCCGGGCGACAATCCCTACAGGCAGGGGCCTGCGGTGAAAAAGGCCCTGCAGTACATCGTCAGCCATGCAAAGCCGGACGGCGGCATCTATGGAGAAAGCGTCCAGAACTACAGCACGGCGGTTTCCGTCATGGCCCTTACAGCCTCCGGCGATCCCGCATATAAAACACTGATTGAAAATGCCCAGAAATACATGGTCGGCATCCAGATCACAGGGGATCCGAATGACAAGACCTACGGCGGGATCGGATACAGCAGCCACCAGCGCCCCGATCTGCCGAATCTGACGTATGCCCTGGAAGCGCTGAAAACTTCCGGCTTGTCGGAAGAAAATCCCGTATGGAAGCGGGCCGTTCAGTTTATACAGCGGGCCCAGAACCGTACGGAATCCAACGACCAATCCTACTCCCTCAACGACGGCGGATTTTCCTACATGCCGGGCATGGGCTGGCAGACAACGGAGCCGAGATCCTACGGAAGCATGACCTACGCCGGGATATTAAGCTACAGCTACGCCGACATCAAAAAGGGGGATCCGCGGGTTGAATCCGCCATGGACTGGATCCGAAATCACTATACCCTCGACGAGAATCCCGGCGTCGGCCAGAAAGCCGTGTACTACTATTACATGGTTTTTTCCAAAGCGCTGAAAGCTTACGGAGAGCCCTTTATCGTCGACGACAAAGGGCGGCGGCACAACTGGAGAGAGGAGTTGTGCACGAAACTGCTTGAGCTTCAGTATCCCGAAGGGTACTGGGTGAACACCGATCCCGCGGAATGGCAGGACAATAAGGTGCTGGTTACGGCTTTTACTCTCATAACGCTCGAACATGCCTTACAATAAAGGCCGATTTGCTTCCATGGCAGGCATTGTCCCGAATACGGTTCAATGCCTGCAGGATGCACGCTGACAACGGAGTTTCATGATATTCGGTACTGCGGGTCTGCCCTTGCTGAAACGATTGGGTGCCGTATTTTTATTTTTCGGCACGGCCTGGCTCCTTTGCGCCGACCAGCCTCCGGCCGGGACGGAATCCGCGACCGGCATCGAAGGCAGTTCCGTCGCCGGGATCGGAGGCTATTATCGAATCGGCCGGTGCACCCCTGTAACGATCCGTCTCGAAAATTCGGGTCGGGATCTCGAAGGCCGCATTCAGATTCGAATGTCCGGGGATCTGTATACGCAGGCCGTATCCCTACCGTCCCCTTCCCAGAAAAAGCTGGTCCTGTATGTCGTCCCGCAGGAGGACCTCGACGAACTGGAAATTTATGTGTATTCCGAAGGAGCCCAGGTAAAAAAATTTGCTCCCGAAATGCAGCGACTGTCAGATGAACAGATACTGACGATTGTATCCTCTTCCCTCGAACACAATGCGCTACTGAACGACGACTTTCCGGAACAGGAATCCAGAGAAAAAATTGTTTTCATGGACCCCGGCGATCTTCCGGAATCCTGGAAGGATTATGACGCCGTCAACGCCGTAATTTTAAGCGTATCCGATACGACCGGACTCAACAGCCGGCAGCGAAAAGCACTGTCGCAATGGACCCTGCTGGGAGGGAGGGTAAACCTTTTCGACAGGAACAGGGCTAGTGTTGAGAATCCCATCCGGATCGGAGACGGGAATCGGCCGGACGCGAATGCCTCCAGTTTGACGCCGTCCAGAACTCCTCATGGAATGGGCACATTCGGTACGACAGCCCGTTCGAACGCAATCCTTTTTGCCGACGAATCCGCTTTTACGGGCTACCGGTCCTCCATACCCGATCTGGACCGGGAAATCTTTCATTCGGCCCGTGTTCGCGATCCCGTCTCACGCACATACATTCTATGGTATGTGGGATTGTTTTTCCTGCTTTATGCAGTTGCGGTCGCGTTATGGTTGACAAATTTCAGGAAGTCGCACTGGATAAAATCCTGGAAGCTGGCGACCATTCCGGCGCTTGCCCTGTTATTTTCCTTTTTATCTCCATGGATCGGACGAGCAGTAAACGCCGGCAATACGAGAATTGAACAACTTTCGGTCATTCACGTTTTCGCCGATAATGAAGATTCCTTTGCCGTAAACGACTACGTTCTCCTGCTTCCACGCCAGGCACACTACAGGTTCGATTCCGCTTATTCTTCGGCCCATCTGGTTCGGACGGAATCGAAAAACGAAGAGCCGCTAATTACCTTTGAATATATCGGGTCCGGAGCTCCATCCGTTTCTTTCGACGGAGACCTCTGGGGTACCCGATCGATTCAGCAGTCCTATTTTTCCTACAGGGGCCTGTTCCTGGTCCTGCACGGTCCTGAAACAATAACCCTGTCAAACCGCTCTCCCTATCCTCTCGAAGAGTGCCGGCTTATACAAAAAAGTGTCGTCACTGCCATCGCCCCCATTGAAGCAGGAGAAAAGATACAATTGAAACTTGCGTCGGAGGAGAATGCGGCTCTTTCCGCCCCCCGGCTTTCGGAGAACCGTTCCGGGATGGGTATTTTCCCCCGGGTCGTTGCGACCTACAGAAGCGAAACGAATATAGGAACCATGGGCGATTGTGTTGTCTGCAGCCTGAATGAATCCGTTCCAGGTTTGACAAGCACCGATACCGGATTATCTTACAGAGGTTCGACGGCCGTGGTCTTTCATTTGGGAAACCAGTCGAACAACAGGAGCAATTGAGGCCTGAAATGATCAAAGCGCAGGGTGTATCCAAAATCTATCGCGGAGGGACCTCCCTTACGGATATCGAACTGACGCTCGAAAAAGGCCGGGTGCTTGCAATTGCGGGAACCAACGGTTCCGGACGGACCACGCTGCTTCGAATCCTGGCCACCCAACTGAAGCCCAACAGGGGCCGGATAGAAATCGACGGGGTGAATGCGATAAAACATCCGTTCCGCGTCCGGCCGAAAATCGGTTTCGTTCCGCAGTCCCAGAGCTTCTACGATTACATGACGGTGGGAGAATTTCTCAAGTTCGTTTTGTACTGCAACAACGAAAAGGACCGGAAACAGAATCCTTCGATCCCGGAAAATCGTCCTTTTGAAGAGCTCGACGACGAGATGCCGCTCAGGGCTCTTTCGTTCGGATCCAGGCAGAAACTGGCGCTCACGTCCGTTCTGCTGCAGGAACCGCCGCTGCTGCTGCTCGACGAACCGCTTACCCATCTGGACCCTGTCGCCGCCGTACGGTTTCACGAACTGGTTCGCGATTACCAGGCTGGGGGCGGAACCGTACTGATGGCCTGCAACCGGGCTTCGGACATCGCGGCGCTGGCCGATCAGGTAGTCTTCATGCACGAAGGACGCATCCTCAAGCTGATGAAAATCGAACAGGGCAAAATAGATGTGCGCGGGATTCTACAGGATCTGATTGAAAACGGGGCCGGCGAAAAATCAGGAGAAGAATCATGATAGGGATCCTGATAGGAAAAGACCTTCAGGCGGCCGCCCGCAACAGGGTTTTCCGCCTCGTTATGGTCGGTTACCTTCTTGTACTTTCGGCGGCCGGTCTCTATTTTTTTTTCAACTTTCTTTCCCTGGAAAACAGCTCCATAACTGCCGCCGCTGAAAAACTTTTCTTTCAAATCTCGGTTCTACAGGGCGCCCTCATTGCCGGACTGGCACCCTGGGTTATTCTTCGCATGCACGCTCAGGATCTGACCGCCATGCCTTTTGCAGGCGCTCTGAACGTATCGCCATGGCAGTTACTATCGGCTAAAATGGCGGCATCCGCCCTACATAACGTTTTTCTGCTCAGCCTGGGACTTCCCCTGTTTGTCCTTTCAAAATTTATGGGAGCCGCAACATACGGGCAGATTGCCCGGCTTCTTTTAGACACATTCTTATTTTTGATGGTGCTTACAGTACTGGTATTCCATTTGAGTCTGCTGTGTCGAAAATGGATTGTCACCTGGATTCTGTCCTATATGGCGCTCGCTTTTCTCGGATTCTTCTGGATTCAGATGCGATTGAATCTGAATCATGAATCCTGCTCCCTGATACTTCTGCTTTTGTTCGTGCTGTTCGGAATCCTGCTGATTCCGCAAGGCAATCGAGCGCTGGTGTACGAAAAGGATTGATCTCATGACCGACGAGGTCCTGATCGTAGGAAAACTCAGACAGGTCCGCAGACGACAACTTATTATGCGTTTTGCCGGCGCTGCGGGGATCGCGTGCTGCCTTTTCGGCATAATCGCCGTAGTATTCACATTCGAAAGCCTGCGGTTCTACCGGTCGCCGGGGCTCTGGCTGTGCCTTTTGGGCGCGGGGCTTGGAGTTGCAACCCTTGTTTTCACCTTCCTGAGCATGCCCTCCTGGGAAAAAACCGTCAAACAGGTGGACCGGAATCTGAATCTGCAGCAAAGGCTGGAAACGGCATGGGAGTGCCGGCCTCCACTGGAGGAAATCGACCGGCTGATTCTCGGGGATGCCGCCGGCAGACTCTCCGCCATCCCACCGGCCTCCGTCGCGCCCGTGCGAATCAACCGAATCACCGGAATTTTGTTGACGGTCGGACTGCTGGCGTTTGCAGTTCTGGGTATCGGGCGCCTTCTGGAAGGAACCGGACCCCTGAAGCTTGCATCGTCCGCGAAACTGCGGCAGACCGCGGCTGAAGAACCGCCTGTATCCGATGCAGGGGCCGGCGAAACAGCCGCGAAAAGCTCGGACAACGGCACTTCGCCGGGCTCGACGGATTCCGCCGGCAACTCCGTTCGTAATACTACTGAAGGTTCCGAACGCTCCATGGAGGAAATTCCGGACAATGCCGTCCTGCAGGAAAATCCGACGGCATCCGGAGGGGACGGCACGGATGAAAGCCTTTCCTTCAATACCAATGAGTCTCCATCCGCAGCCTTCCCTTTCAGGCAAACGGCTCCGGGAGAAACAAATTCCGCGGCGGATCGCTCCAGCGATATGGAGGGAAGAGAAAATTCACAGCCGGAAATGAGGCTGCCCGATGCAGCGAGAAATCCGGATGCCGCGGATTCATCCGGACGCTCCTCAGCGGGCATTTCCGACAGAAAAAAGATCGGGAATGCGGAAGAAGCGGCAGCGGGCATGCAGCAGGCGCCGGCGCCGGAAAATAATGCGGGCGACGTCCCGGCCGCCGGAAAATCGATGCAGGCGGCGGGCACGAATCCGGATCCCGGGCAGGATGCCTCTTTACGGAAAAGATTGTCTTCGAATTATCCATCCCGCTGGAGCGCGGCGGAACGGGCGCTCTCCAGGGAAAACATTCCACCGGGACTGAAAAAATATATCGCCGATTATTTTCGGGCGATTCAACCATAGGAACTTGAAACAAAGCAATGCAGGCACTACAGGAACAATTCACGGCGTTTACGGAAAAGTTTTTGCGGCTCAAGAAGGAAACGGAAAAGGTCTTTGTAGGGCAAACGGATCTGGTGGAGCAGATCCTGATCTGTCTTTTCTGCCGGGGGCACGTTCTGCTGGAAGGGCTCCCGGGGTTGGGGAAAACGCTGCTGGTTAAAACGCTCAGCAATATTCTGGACCTGAAATTCTCCAGGATTCAGTGCACGCCCGATCTTATGCCCGCCGACGTCATCGGGACCAACATGCTGATCGAGGATTCCGGGGGGATCCAACGGTTCGAGTTTCAACCGGGCCCGCTTTTCGGAAATATCATACTTGTGGATGAAATCAACCGGACAACGCCCAAAACACAGTCGGCCTTTCTCGAAGCGATGCAGGAACAGAAGGTAACCGTTCTCGGCAGGAATCATCCCCTGGAGGATCCCTTTCTTCTACTGGCCACGCAGAACCCGATCGAGCTGGAGGGCACCTACCCGCTTCCCGAGGCGCAACTCGACCGCTTTTTCTTCAAATTGAAGATTGAATACCCGTCCCTGGAGGAACTGTCCCGTATCGTCGATCTCACGACCGCGGAAGAAACCCCGGAAGTCAACTGCGTTCTGAACCGCGAGGAACTCCGGGAAATGAGCCGCCTGGCGCGAAAGATAAAAATCGCCGAGGACGTAAAGCAGCATGCCCTGAAAATTGTTCTGGCGACGCACCCGGAATCCCCGGAAGCCGTGGATTCAGTGAAGAAATATGTCAGCTACGGCGCCAGTCCCCGCGCCGCCCAGAGCATGATCCTGGCAGCCAAAGTAAAGGCACTGGCCGAAGGCAGATACAACGTGTCCTACACGGATCTTCGGGACATCGCCGTTGCATCGCTCCGGCACAGGGTCCTGCTCAATTTCGAAGGGGACGTGGCAAGAATATCGAGCGACGATATCATCGGTGAAATTTTATCGCAGATACGACCGAAATGACCGTCCATAACATCCTGCCCGCAAGTTCCAGGGAACTGCTTCAGAGATATGCCCACACTCTGGACCGCATGGAGCTGTTGTCCCGGACACCCGGATCCTGCCCGGGAATGGGCCGGCGCCCGGGAACAACCACGGGATACAGCGTGGAGTTCGCCGATTACCGGAAATACAACTACGGCGACGACATCCGCTATATCGACTGGAACATCTATGCCCGGCTCCGGAAGCTTTTTCTGAGACAGTTCAAGGCGGAAGCGGAAGTTGCCGTGCACCTTCTCCTGGACACCAGCAATTCCATGAGCTACGGAAGTTTTCCCAAGCTTCACTTTGCCAAAAAACTCGCGGCAATGTTCAGCTATGTGGGATTGAGCAAACAGGACAGGGTCGGCCTGTCGACGTTTTCCGATCATCTGCACGACATTCTTCCTCCAAAACGGGGGAAGCAGCAGCTTTCCCATCTGCTCGCCCTGCTTGAAAAATCTTCCGCGGGCGGCGCGTCCGACTTCGGGCAGGCATTCAGAGCGTACACGGCGCGCTGCGCGAGCCGCGGAATGCTGGTTGTGCTGTCCGACTGCTTCTGTTCGGACAACTACCGGGAGGCGTTCCGCCGCCTTGCATTCAGCGGCTTTGAGGTTATCGTGGTCCGGGTGCTGGCTCAGGAAGAGCTGTCCCCGGAACTGGAAGAAGGGACGGAACTGAGAGATCTCGAACACGCCCACCTGCGCGGCCCGGTGGTAACCGAAGAGGCGGTCGCGGGATACCGCCGGAGGATGCGGAAATATTCCGATGAATTGTCCGCATTCTGCATGCGCGAGGGGTACCCTTGCGTGGAAATCGTCTCGTCGCTTTCATTCGACGAAATAATGATCCGGCTCCTCGAAGCCGGAATCTGGATAAAAAAATAGGAGTGCCTTGGAGTGCGGCAGCTTGCTGCCGCCTTCGGTTCATTATACGCAATCGTAACAAAGGCGGGAGCAAGATCCCGCACTCCAAAGACTCCTCCAATTTTTAATCTTTATGACGTTTCTGAATCCGCTCGCATTGATTTACGCCCTGTCCATTGGAGTGGTGCTGCTGCTCCATTTCCGGAAGCCCAGGAAAACGCACTGGGTTCCGGATCTCCGGTTATGGAAGGACATTGAAATCGGATCGATGCAGCGGAAATCCATCTTCCGCCTCATTAAAAGAAACCGGCTGCTGATTCTCCAGATTCTATTGTTGGCCGCCGTCGTCCTGGCCCTTGCCCGTCCGCTGATTACTTTCTGGGGCGCGCCCTCACGGACTCTTCTTCTGGTCGTGGACTGTTCGGCCAGCATGACCGCCCTTGAGGACGGCGTCCCCCGTTTTAACCTGGCGCGCGAAAAAGCCCTCGATCTAATTAAAGACGCCCGCGACAGCGATACAATCCTGCTGGTGCAGGCGCGGCCCCGGATGCGGCTCGACACATACACCGGATCGGAAAAAGCCGCCCTGAGGGATGCTATCAACACGATGACGGCAACCCATGCATCCGTGGATATCAACCGGACTGTAACAACCGCCGTATCTTCCCTGGAAGACACGCAATCCGTTGAGATTTATATTATCTCCGACGGCACACAGGCGCCTACGGGTCTGAATACGCTGCCCGGGGTCAATGTACACACCGTCAGCGTCGGTAAAACGGGCGACAATGTCGCCATAACCAATCTCTCCGTCCGGGAAAATCCTTTCAGCGCCTATGACCGGCAGGCCTTCTGCGAAATCGAAAACCTTTCGGATCGGTTGTATGTATTCCCTCTTGAAATATTTATGGATGAAACCGTTCTTGCAACGGAAACAATCCGCCTCGAGCCGAACCAGAGAAAAAGGATCATTGCCGATGTTCCCGCCGGCGCCGACGGAATCCTCCATGCCGTCATAAAGACCGAAGACGCCATGGCGATCGACAACGAGGCATTCGCCGTGCTCGACCCGCACAGCGTATCGGTATTGCTGGGAACAACCGGGAATATATTCCTGGAAAAAGCCCTTCAGGTGAATCCTCAAATCGCCCTCGAGGTCTTAAAGCCGGAAGAGTGCTCCCCGGAGCGGCTCGCAGAAGGC
The DNA here is from genome assembly GCA_964586015.1 of uncultured Acidobacteriota bacterium. Classification (GTDB taxonomy): domain Bacteria; phylum Acidobacteriota; class UBA6911; order UBA6911; family UBA6911; genus UBA6911. Next base: position 9,404 of record CAZPHK010000150.1, read on the forward strand.
TACGACGTGATTGTCTTCGACGGATTCCAGCCTCCGGACCTGCCGCCTGGCAACTACTTTCTTATCGGTTCCGAATCCGGCAGGACATCGGGCCGTAGATCTTTGAGAGCAATCCGAAACCTGAGCTTCCCCCGTCCGGAACACACGATCATAGCCTTCGTCGATCCCGCGGGTATCAGTATTGATCGGGCCTTCCCTCTGAAGACCTCCCCTTCGGACGCCGTCATTCTGGAAGGGGACGGACAGCCGCTGCTGGCCGTGAACGAAACAGGCGTATACAGAACGGTAAAAATGGGCTTCGACATTCGGGACTCCAGCCTGCCTCTCACCTATGCCTTTCCGGTTCTTGTCTCGAATATTATCGGCTGGCTGGATCCCGACACCGCAGGTCCCGGAAACCAGGCCGCTGCCGGTTCCGCGGTCCGCCTGCGCCTGCCGGATTACGATGCTTCAAAAAACGTTGCCGTCGTAACGCCCGACGGCGGGACCCTTCATGTCACGACCGACAAAGGCATCCTGTCCTTTGTTGAAACCGAAAGCACGGGCATCTATACCGTCCGGCAGGACGGCGCAATAAAAAGATTCGCCGTGAATCTCTTCAGCGAATCGGAATCGGACATCAGGCCGGTTGAAGGGATCAAGGATACCAAACCACGCTCGCCGGATCGGCCGTCCGCGGCCGGTACCGGACGGGAAGCATGGCGCTGGCTGCTGCTTGCATCCCTGTTTCTTCTCGCCCTTGAATGGAGCCAATATCAGAGGACCGCGCGATGACCGATCTGCTCGATTTCACGCATCCCGGCTATCTGCTCTTACTGACGGCAATCCCTCTGTTTCTTCTTCCACGTTATGGGAAAAATAAGCCGGGGTCCCGAAGAAAAAGCCGCGCTCTGCTCGTTTTAAGAATTACCACCGCGGTCCTGATCGTCCTCGCATCGGCCGGGATAAGGATTGCCCGGGGGAAAAGACAGGCCGCCGTTGTCTATGTTGTGGACCGCTCCGACAGCATCGCGCCCGATGAAACGGCGTCGATCCCGGACATTCTTCAAAAATTAGGTTCCGGCTTGAAGGAAGATGATGAAAGCGGCGTGGTTGTATTCGGCCGGGATGCCGTCATCGAACAGCCGCTGCGGAAAAATCTCAGAATCCGTGAGATTCAATCGACTACGGCCGCCACGGGCACCCGGATAGAAACCGCGCTGGATCTCGCCCGTTCCATGCTGGCGGCAAGGCCCCGGGCGGCAAGAAAAATCGTTCTCCTTTCCGATGGCGTTCAGACATCGGGAGACGCCCTGCGC
>CAZPHK010000150.1:10711-11864 GCA_964586015.1 uncultured Acidobacteriota bacterium
CGAGGCGGCTCTCGCCGCCGCAGAAGGCATATCGGTTAATGCTTTTCCGCTCGGCACAATAACGGAATCCTTAGAACGCTCCGTATTCATACGGAATGTATCGGGACCGGAAAGCGTCCGGTTGGGAGAACCATTCGACATAACGGTTACGTTGGACGGAAAAGCCGGTTCTGAAGCCGTTTTAGGGCTGTACCGTGACGGCGCCGCGGTTTCAGAGCGCAGGATCCCCATAGCTTCCGAAACTCCGGCTGTTTTCAGGTTTGAATTAAAAGCCGACACCGCCGGATTTCATCATTACAGAATCGGCGTCCGAAATCCGGATAAAATAGAAGACGCGGATGAAAGCGGGCATGTGGTTTACGCCCACGGGAGAACCCGGATCCTGCATCTCACGGATAATCCTGATGGATTCCTGGACGAGATATTAATCCGGCAGGGCTTCGAAGTTGAATCCGTCGCGCCACAATCGATGCTCCTTACTATCCAGGGCCTGGCCCCGTATGATGCAGTGATTATGGACGATGTGCCGGACCGCGCTTTTTCGGGCCCGGAGCTGCGGTCGATCGCGGATCACGTCGGGAAATACGCCGGAGGCCTGATCATGACGGGCGGCGCACGGAGCTTCGGCCCCGGGGGCTATATCGCTACGGCCGTGGAAAAAGTTCTGCCGGTCGAAATAGCGCTTCGCAGCCGCGAGAAAAAACCGGCCCTTTCGGTAGTCCTGGTCCTTGACAAGTCGGGCAGCATGGGCGTTGAGCAGCAGAAAGTATCCAAGCTCGATATGGCACGCGATGCCGTGCTGAGGCTCAGCGAACTTCTTTCTCCCCGGGACGAACTCGGAATCATCGCTTTCGACCGGTTGCCGGAAGAGGTGGTGCCGCTGGAGCGCGGATTCACCCCGCTTTCGATAGAATCAGCTATAGGAACCATTGAGGCCGGCGGGGGAACCGCCATTCTTCCTGCCCTGGATATGGCCTACTCCCGGCTTCGGGCATCCCGGGCGGAAAGAAAATACGTTCTCCTGCTTTCGGACGGCCAGGCTGAAGAGCAGGAACGTAAACCTCTGATGCAGAGGGTCACCGAATCCCCGGTTATCCTCTCCACGGTCGGCATCGGGGGCGATGTAGACCGCCCCCTGCTGGAGGAACTGGCC
>CAZPHK010000151.1:0-11806 GCA_964586015.1 uncultured Acidobacteriota bacterium
ACCTCATATAAAATTACTTCATACCGTGATTTTTGCTTGTCAGATTTTTGAACGCGTATTGAGAATTCACCCATTTGCAAATGGTAATGGGCATATCGCAAGATTGCTTGTTTGGATGATATTAGGTAAATATGGTTATTGGCCTAAAAGATGGCTTATAGAACCAAGGCCACCTGATCCACCATACACTGATTTATTAGTTGACTATCGCAATGGAAATTTTGAGCCACTGGAAAAACATATTCTAAACTGCATTATTAGTAACTAAATTCAGTTCTTTCAATTTCTCTGAGTTGTTACCACCGTCTTGGCACGGTGAACCGCCCCGAGTTTGCCGGAGAGTTGGTGGTTTGAATCATCTCTTCCTTATTTTTCTCCTGATTTCCTCCTATTTTGGTTCCAGTTGGCTTGAGTTGGATATGCTTGGTTTCTCGCGGGCACAGTTTTGGGCACAGCAAGGCATTTTGAGGGTATTTCGGGGATGTTCGGGAAATGTCGGAATCTGTGTAAATGCTTAGCGGACGCGGCTTTGGAGGTGGTGCCGGGGGGCGGAATTGAACCGTCGACACACGGATTTTCAGTCCGTTGCTCTACCGACTGAGCTACCCCGGCACATATCGGCAATTACAGATACAGGCGAAGTTTTATACCATTGACCGGGGGAAAAATCCACCCCGATGTTGTTTAAAATAAGCAATGCAGCCGCAACGGCAACGGCATATTTTAAATGACATTCGTGGACCGGATTGTCTGAAATCCCTTACAATGAAGCACTGGAACGTGCGGTTCAGATCAGTGTCGATCTTGCTTCTCATATAATCGCCGAATCCGATTTGCCCGCAGCCGGCAGTATGGGAGAAAGTTTCGATAAGCTCCTCGGGCTTGATCTGATAACGGCTGAGCTGGCGGTACGGATGAAAAAAGCCGTCGGGTTCCGCGACATAGCCGTTCACGCCTACCAGGAAATCAACTGGAAGATCGTCCACGCCATTATTACTTCCCGCCTTTCGGATTTTGTCGATTACGCTAAAGCCGTATCCCGGGCAGCGGAGCTTCCGTAGCATTCGGCCTGGTTTAATTCCAGCGGAACCAGCGCAATGTAAAAATAAAGGACACGCCGCCCCATAGGGCGATTATTCCAATCCGCCATCCCTGGGAAAACAGAGATGCGCCTTCGAGAATAACATCGCGCAGGGCATAGTTGAATTGCGTCAGGGGAAGAGCCTGGATTGGAATCTGCATGAAGTCGGGAAAGCGCTCCGGGGAAAAGAAAACACCCGAAAGCAGGAACATCGGCAGCTGGATCAGGTTCATGAGCCCGGACACCGTCTCCAGTTTCCGGGCACGGCTGGCGACCAGCAGTCCCATTCCGGTGAAAGAAGTCGCCGTCAGAAGCGACAATAGAAGGATGGACAGGTAGTTACCCCTGATCGGCATACCGAACAACAGCACTCCTGCGCCCAGAATGACCGCCATCTCGGGAACCATGAACATCAATCTCCCGCCTATGGAGGCCATCAGGAAATGGGCCCTTTTCATCGGGGTGGCCATGAACCTCTTGAGCAGCTTTCGCACGCGCATATCCACAATGACGTAGCCTACACCCCAAAGGCTGCCCGCGAGCAGGTTCATACCAAGCAGACCTGGAATCAGAAAATCGATGTAGCGCGTTCCGGGTTCGGTGACATACCGGTTTTCGGTAGAAATGGGATCGCGGCGCCCTGCCGCGCGCTGGAGGGCGTCGTCGATGCGCTTCCGGGCAAGAACGCTTTCGGGCCGCGTGGGATCGAACACATAGGTAAAGCCGTCATCGGGGATGACCACAACCAGCGATTTTCCAAGCTTCAACCTCTCTTTGCATTCCGGCTCCGAATGGACGGAAACCACGAAATCGGGAACCTGCCGCAGTTCCGCGGCAACAGCCCCGGCTTCTGCCGTCTGCTGGACATCCACGATGATGCGGTCGACGGGACGATGGCTGAAGGCGATTCCGATTCCGATCGCGATCAGCACCGGGAAACCGTAGACCCAGAAGATGGTCTCGGGCTCGCGTATAAACTCCCGCATCCTGGCTTTCAACAGCTCTTTAAGAGGATGATATTTCTTCATCGCGCAAACGCCTTCCGGTCAGATTCACAAACACATCTTCAAGGCTGGCATGCCGCGTCGTCAGTCGCGACAAAGTGAGCCGATTGGAACGCAGGCACTCCAGCAGGGCCGGGATGGCGATATGGGGTTCCGTAACGGTAAGGGCATATCCGTCCCCGTTCGCCCGCATCTCCTTAACGGCGGGAAGATCCCTGAAGGATTCGTCCAGGTTACCGCCTCCATCGACCAGGGAAAACTCAACAACATGCTCGCCGCCCAGTCCGGAAATCAATTCGGCCGGCGAACCCTGGGCAATGATCTTTCCGTGATCGATGATCGCGATCCGGTTGCACAACCGCTCCGCTTCGTCCATGTAATGGGTCGTCAGCAGAACAGCCCGGTTCTCCGCCCGAAATTTTCGAACAACGTCCCAAAGCCTCCGGCGCGACTGGGGATCCAGGCCCGTCGTAGGCTCGTCGAGAAACAGAAGACGGGGATTACCCACCAGCGCGCAGGCGACGGCAAGCCGCTGGCGCTGGCCTCCCGAAAGCTTTCCCACCCAGGACCGGGCTTTGTCGGTCAAACCAACCGTGTCGATCACTTCTTCGGGTCTGTGCCCCTCGCGGTAAAAACTCCTGAAAAGCGTCAGCATTTCCAAAACCGACAACCTCTCGGTAAACCTCGTCTCCTGAAGCGAAATCCCTATCTTCTGCCGCAGTTCGTTGTCGCTGTCGCCCCACCGCATGCCGAGGACTTCCACATCGCCCGAGGTCGGGCGAAGAAGCCCCTCAAAGATTTCTATGGTCGTCGTCTTCCCCGCTCCGTTCGGCCCCAGAAGCCCGAAGCATTCTCCGCCGCGGATCTCCAGGTCCAGCCCGTTTACGGCATGCACCACCCCGCCTCTCCCCTTGTACTGCTTCCGGAGATCGCGGCAGGATAGCAATAATTCCGAAGCGGGTTCCGGGATCATAGAGACTGCCTGAATGAGTTCATTGAACTGTTGCTATTCACTATAAGCGTCCGAGTCCCTGGGTTGCGCATAGCGAGGCAAAGGCGGCATGCAAGCGCGCAGGCTTCGCCTGCGACGCACTCCAAGGCACAATCGTATAGGGTACAGCACGCCGCGGTAAAGAATAAGACTTGATTTTGATAAATCAGCGGGACCGTGAATGCCGTTTCCTTGCGCCCCCTCCCCAGACACCGAGGTCGGCTCCCACGGCTATGATGAGAATTACTATTTCGAAGCCGTTCAGGCCGCCTGGTGAAACGAGGACATAGACCAGCGTCGTCCAGGGCATCAGGAAAAATCCCGCCAGCGGCAGGAGAACGCCTCCAAACGCCGCTGAAATACGATCATTGACCAGCCACATGAGAAACAGGGCTACACGGGGAGCGAAAGCAAACCCTATCAGAATCCAGCAGCACATAAATCCTCCCATTCTCCAGGAGCATCAAAACCGGCACCGGCGAATAAAAGTGTTTCCCGCATAATATTGATATACGCCTGAGGGCCGTTCCAGGTTCTATCCGGTTTGTTGAAGAAATCACATTCTGCCTCCGGTTGAGGGCCGGAGGAAGCGTTCGGGATAGACGGCTTCAAGCAGGGGCGGAACGGCCGGCGGCTCCCCGTCCAGCTCCTCCAGTATTTCCATGGCATTTACCAGGGCCTGGCCCCGGAAGTGGTTGTTTGTGACGACATAAGTCTCTTCCGCCTCATTCTGCACTTTTCGAACCCGGGCCGACAGTTGACGGATTTCATCTTTGGTATAAAGGTAGTCGTAGCGTGCGTCCCGGCCGGCGTCCTCCTTGAACCAGTTGTCGTAATTGCGCCCGTGAAACCGGAAATAGCCCAGCCTCGCGGTCAGTCTCGCGTCCGGTTTCATCGAATTCCCGATCACGGGCTGATCGATGTTGCACAGCGCCGCATTATTCTCGCGCAGGAAGCCGTAAAAGGGCTCTCTGTTCCAGCTTCCATGGCGAACCTCAAGAACCAGCGGAAAATCTCTCAGATAATCAAACAGGCTGCCCAGATAATCCAAATTTTCCGCGCAATAGCGGAATTTCCAGGGAAACTGGATCAGAAGAGCGCCCAGAACGCCCGCGTTTGCCAGCGGCTCCATGGAAGCCCTCACAATGTCGCAGTTCTCAGACAGCGAAACGCGGGGCTCGTCCCCCAATTGATGCGACAGTCGCCGCCATGTTTTCGCCGTGAAGCGGAAATTTGGATTGTTGCGGACTTTGCGAGTCCAGGAAGCGGCCGACTTCGGGCTCGGCGGCGCGTAGAAGGAACTGTTGATTTCAATGATATCGCAGTAATCGGCCAGAAACGCCAGGGAATCGAACGACCGGCCTCCGCCCGACGGATAGACGATTCCTTCCCAGTCCTTATAGCTCCACCCTGCGGGACCGACACGCAGAGTTGAATTCTTCCTGCCTGCAGGCTGGAAAAGTGTTCCCTGTGTGGCGTTCATCGGCAACAAAAATTCGAGTTAAAGAACGGCGCAGGCAATCCGCGGCCGTCCCTTTGGAATCGGTTTAAATTTTCAAGGCAGCAAAACGCCGATAGGGCTTCCGGCTTTCAGTCCGAGCGCAGCGGCGGCCGATGTCCCTCTCATCGAAATCTCGATATGACCGGTCGAGCCCTCGATAATGAACACCTCCCCCTGCTTCGCTTCCCCGTAGTTTACATGGTAGGCCGTAATTTCCTGCTTGCCGGCCAGGATCCTGAAAGGAAGCGGTTGCGCCGGATCAAATTCGGGCAGGTGTCCGGGCGTAAGATTCGTAATCATGTTCCCGTAATGATCGACCGCCATAATGGCCGCCTGTATCAAACCCTCCTTGACGCGGGCGGGCGTCGGGATCTGCATCATTACCGGCTCGGCCAGCTCATTCCCAAGCTGTTGCAGCGGGATATCCCGGCTGATCCAGGCCGCTACGGGTGCAAATATATCGCGCCCGTGAAAAGTGCTCGATACCGGTTTGCGGTAGTAGTGATCGGCCGTCACTTCATAGGCATGGAAATCATCGGCTTTTTGGACGTAACTGAGAATTCCGTTGTCGGGCGCAACAAAAAAGTATCCGCCGGCAGTCGCGGCCAGCACCCTGCGCTCCGTACCCACACCGGGATCCACAACGACCAGGTGGATCGTTCCCGGAGGGAAGCTGTCATAAGCCTGGCCCAAAAGAAATGCGCCCGTGCGGATATCCTGCGGCGGCACAAGGTGGCTGATGTCCACCAGGGTAAGATCCGGATTCAGGCCGAGCATGACCCCTTTCATCGATGCAACAAAGTGATCACGCAGTCCGAAATCCGTCAGCAGAGTAACGATTCGCCCGGAATTTGCCATATCGCCTCCCCATTTTATCATCCATCGCGTTACTGTGTATGCATCGGTATGTTATTCTAATTTGTGTAAGGAAAAATGCCCGTTCCCGTTACGACTAATTTCAGATAGTACTGTATACGGCAATTGTTCTTTTACTCAAGGGTGTTTATAGTGCCGGCCCTTCGGGCCTGCAACAATCTACAATCTTTTAGGCGTGGCTTTGAAACATCCGACCGATCAGGGGCAAATGGCACTCACACATCTCTCATTTCACTGTCCATCGTTTTTAACGGGAAACGGGAAACCCTGAACGGGGAACCTTTTTTATGAAACAAAGAATTTATCTCGACAACAGCGCGACGACCCAAATGGACGCCATTGTCCTGGAATCCATGCTTCCCTACTTCAGGGACGATTTCGGCAATGCCAGTTCCGTTCATATCTTCGGTCAGGAAGCGCGGGGAGCCGTCGAGAACGCCCGCCGTTCGATCTCGGACCTTCTGGGCGCCGATACGAAGGAGATTGTTTTCACCTCCGGAGGGACGGAAAGCGACAACGCCGCTCTCTGGGGCATTTTCCGAAGCGGGTATCGGCCGGGCAACCACATAATCACCACGAGAATCGAACACCCGGCGATTCTGGAAACGTGCCGGTCCCTCGAGCGGGCGGGAGCGGAAATCACCTGCATCCCGGTCGACTCCACCGGCAGGGTGGCCTCTTCGGCCGTTGAAGAAGCGATCCGCGAAAGCACGGTCCTGATCTCGGTCATGCTCGCCAACAACGAGACGGGAATCATACAGCCCGTGGAAGAAATCGCCGCCCTGGCCAGGCGGCGCAATATCCTGGTTCATACCGATGCCGTGCAGGCCGTGGGGAAAATTCCCTTAAAAGTGAACGACCTGGGAGTCGATCTTCTCTCGATGTCCGCCCATAAAATACACGGGCCGAAAGGCGTTGGGGTTCTCTACATCAGAAAAGGAACGAAATTCATGCCCTTCATGACGGGCGGCTCCCACGAAAGAAAACGGCGCGCCGGCACGGAAAACGTTCCCTCCATAGTCGGTCTCGGCACGGCGGCCCGCCTGGCGGAAGAACGGCTTCCGGAAATGAATTCCAGAATTTCCGGACTTCTGGCCCGCTTCGAGGCGAAAGTCCTCGAACGCATTCCCGGGGTTCGAATAAACGGACACGCTCCGCGCCTGCCGAACATCACGAATCTTTCCTTCGAGCGTCTGGAAGGTGAAGCGGCGGTAATTGCACTCGACCTCGAGGGACTGGCCGTTTCCACGGGATCCGCCTGTGCGTCCGGATCTCTCGATCCGTCTCACGTTCTCACTGCCATGGGCCTGCGGCCGGATGTCGTCCAGAGTTCCCTGCGCTTCAGTCTCTGCTATCACAGCACGGAAGAAGAAATCGACCGGGCGGTTCAAATCCTGGAGTCCGTCCTGCAAAGGCTGCGCAGGCTGTCAAAGAAAAGCTGGGGTTAGCCCTTCCTCTCACGCGTTTCATGGAAACGCAGCGACGGAATCTTATCGGAAATGCGGCTATCCTGATTGTACTCGCGATCGAATTCTGCTACCCTGTGCGCGCGTATGGAAGGCCAGTCGAATAAAGAAACCGGAACAGCTTCAGCCCCCCGGTATACATTCATTGCCACAAATGAAGAATTCCTCAACGTTCTTGAGCGCCTGAGTTCTTCATCCCGCATGGCCGTCGACGTTGAAGCCGACAGCCTGTATCACTACTTCGAGAAGGTTTGCCTGATTCAGATATCGAGCGACAGCGACACCTATATCCTCGATCCGCTGACAATAAACAATATCGATGCCCTGGCTCCGATGATGTCGAATCCGTCCATGGAAAAAGTGTTCCACGCAGCCAGCTATGATTTTTATTGCCTTCAACGCGATTATGGATTTTCATTCCGGAACGTCTTCGATACTCATATCGCGGCACAACTCCTGGGCTATGAATTTCTCGGCCTCAGCGCGCTGATGGAAGAGCTGCTCGGCATCCACCATTCAAAGCGGAGACAACGCGACGACTGGTCCAGGAGACCTCTGAAATCGGAACAGCTGGAGTACGCCGCCATGGACACCCACCATCTGCTCCGGCTGCGGGACACACTGGCGACGGAGTTGCGGCACAAAAAACGTCAGGACTGGGCCGATGAAGAATTCGAAACCGCGGTGGCGGTCGAGAGGCAGCCCAGAGAATTCGACGCCAACGGATTCCGCCGCATTAAAGGGTGCCGCGATCTGCAGCCGCAGGAACAGGTCATACTGCAGGCGCTGTATATCTTTCGGGACACGATCGCCCGGGAACTGGATGTTCCCCCCTTCAAGGCAATAAACAACTCCGTCCTGATTGACCTCGTCAGGAAACCGCCCCGCAGCGTGAAGGAAATGTTCCGCCGTCCGGGAATTTCCTATCGCATCGCGAGAAAATATTCCGCGGGCATTCTGGACACCATCCGCAAGGCGCAGAAACAAGCCCCCGTCCCGCCTCAACCGTCCACCCGCAACAACTGGAAACCTCCGAACCGGGAAACCAAACATCGGATCGACGCTTTGAAGGAGTGGAGAAAATCCAAGGCGAAGGAGCTGGATCTGCACGTAGGAGTTGTTTTTCCGGCCAATCTGCTCGAAAATCTTGCCGAGGCGCCTCCCAAGGATTTAAGTGAATTGACGAATCTGGCGGGGATGCGTCGATGGCGCGTTCAGGAGTTCGGAGAAGAGCTGCTCGGACTGCTGCACAACCACGGATAGCCGCTCGAATGCCCTGCCGTTCCTTCCCTGACCGCGGATTGCCCTTTATTCCTCTTTTTTAAAAAATGCGGGCTATAATAACGAATCCGTATTGACAGGGATCATGATGAAAGCCCTTAAGTTCAAAACCCGCTGGCTCTACCATCCGGTCGCCATATTTCTTTATATCCAGATTCTCTGGATCCTGCTCATGGTGATCTGGATTCGATGGTACGTGGAGGAATACACCCAGCTTCGCGAATTGGCCGAACGGCTGCGGACCCAGGCCGAAATCGAGGGCTTCGACTGGCTGCCGCTGCTCGTGGGCGGCCTGCTGCTTGCCTTAATCCTGGCGGGATCCACGCTGATATTTATCTACTGGAACAAACAGCACCGCCTGAACCGCATGCAGCGGGCTTTCGTGTCCAACGTCACGCACGAACTGAAGTCGCCCGTGGCTTCCATCCAGCTCGCGCTTGAAACAATGGCCATGCGGGATCTTTCCGAGGAAAGAAAGCGGGAATATATCAGAATGATGCTCGACGACGCCGAGCGCCTTTCAACCCTGATCGACCGCATCCTGGGAGCAGCCAGAATCGAGAAGAAACGAAGCCGATACAAGCTGGAAGCCGTCAGCATGCGCCATTTTCTGGAGGAAATTTTGCGGGAGGACCGCCACCTGTATGAAAAAGAAGGGCATGTCATCGTGATGGAAAAGGGCCGGGATTCCCAGGTGGCCCTGGACCGTACCGCGATGCGGATTGTCCTGAATAATCTCCTGGAAAATGCATCCAGCTACTCCCCGCCGAACACGAAAATCCGCCTGAAACTGTATCGGGAATTGCGCAGCTGCCGCCTCGACATAATCGACAGCGGGTATGGAATCAGCGGCAAGGACCTCAAAAATATATTTAAGATGTTCTGGAGAAGTTCCGAAGACTCCGGCTCGCGTGTTCGGGGAACCGGCCTCGGCCTTTATATCGTTCAGAATATTATAAAAGACCATCGGGGCAGGGTGTGGGCATCCAGCCCCGGCACCGGTCGCGGCTCCGTATTCAGCATCCGGCTGCCCCGTATACGCAAATACTGGCACCTTGCAGATCGGAGAAAAAGGCAGGCGGCAGCTGCCAGTCGGTAGTTGATGGTGGGTATTATGGGTGATAAAGATCATAAAGTCAGAATTCTTCTGGTGGAGGACGAACTGAACATCGCGCGTCCGCTTCAGTTCAATCTCGAACAGGAAGGCTACGAAGTTCGCTCGACTCCCAGCGGAAAGGAAGCCCTGGACATGATCGGGAGTGCATCTTTCGACCTGATCATCCTGGACCTCATGCTCGAGGAAATCGACGGATTCGAAGTCGCGCGCCAGGTCCGCCAGCAAAACCAGAAGCTGCCGATCCTGATGCTCACCGCCAGATCCGCCGTCCAGGACCGAATTCACGGGCTGGAACTGGGCGCGGACGATTACATGATCAAGCCTTTTCATCTGAAAGAACTGCTGCTGCGGGTAGAACGTATGATTGAACGCGCCACCTGGTATGAAAGCGAAGCGTCCATACCTCCCAGTATCACGGTAGCCGGATATACGGTCGACCTCGAAAAGCTGTGCGCGACAGGCCCGCGCGGCAATCTTCAGCTTACAGCCATGGAAGCGAAACTGCTTCAGGCGCTGGTCCTGCGCCCCAACCGCGTACTGTCCCGCAGCGAGCTTCTGGAAAAGGTCTGGGAATACCATTCGACAGTCGAATCACGAACAGTGGATAATTTTATCGTGCGGCTCAGAAAGTATTTTGAGGATGAACCGGACCAACCGCAGCACTTCATCAGCCTGAGAGGGAAAGGGTATATGTACGTGCCGTAAAGACGTTCAGCGTTCAGGGTTCAGGGTTCACCGTTCAGCGTTCAGGGTTCACCGTTCAGGGTTCAGGGTTCGCCCTGTAAACAATACAGCCGGCAGTATACAGACAGGAACCTTCTCTGATTGAAGATTGAAGATTGCGGATTGATGGAATTATTTGAGGCGGGGGCTTTTTTTCTTCAGAGTATCACCGGTTTCCGCAGACTCGAAGATGGTTTTGGCGGTAAGGCTCGAATGGTGGATAACGTAAGTGTCGAGTGAAAGTCCCAGCACGAATCCCGCCTTCCGGAGCCGGCGGCAATAATCTTCGTCGTCTCCTCCCGTAACGTAATTCTCATCGAGCGGCCCGATTTCATCCACCGTGCGGCGCTTTATCGCCACGCAGAAAAACGATAGCATGCCGTCAATCATGATCCCGGCCCTGTCGAAGTGATATTTGAGAATCCTGTTTCTTTCATGAAGATCTTCCGTCATGAAATCCGGGATTTGCGGCGCATATTTCTCGCGTACCCTGTCAATAAACTGCAAATCGTTGGGATTTGAATTCATGGGTCCGACCGCCCCTATTCGGGGATGCGTATTTAGAAAATTTACCAGGTTTTCAAGCCACGAAGTGGAGACTTCGACATCATTGTTCATAAAAACAATATTCGGATTTCCGCCGAGTCCCAATCCCTGGTTGATTCCGCCGCACCATCCCCTGTTCTTCCGGTTGTGCACGACCGTAATATTGCGGGTGTAAATCTTATGAAGATCCGCCGTCTCATCCGTAGACGCATTGTCTATGACGTAAATATGAAACGGCACGTCGGTATGGCGGTATATGCTTTCTATCAGATTCCGGGTAAAGGAATACTGGTTGTACACGGGAATGATAATGTCGGTCGCGGTCCTGGATGTCGGTACGCTCATTGTCGGGCCTTAATGTAATTGAGATTCAAATCTCAAAATACATATCGACCGTGTCGAAAAAACCTGAATTTTTTTAGCACACACCACGGCAGGGCATGTCGCGGAAATCCTGTTAAAGGGATTTTCATATCCGGCAGGGATGCGAAGGGTAAGGTACCGACTCAGGCGTTGTCCCGATGAAACAATATCCGTGAGCAGCTGTCGCACGCGTAAATGTTATCGGTCTGAAGCAGTTCGGCGTACATCTGCGGCCGAATTCGAACATGGCAGGCGCTGCACAACTCTTCCTTGGCTTCCGCCAGCGCGACACCTTTGCAGGCTTTGGCGATGCGCCGATATCGGGCCAGCAGTTCTTCGCCGATGGACTTTTCAACCGTGTTTTTTTCTTCCTGCAGCCTGGACAGCTCACTTTCCATTCGAGGAGCGGATTCAGTGATTTTTCGGATCTCTTCCCGGATCTCGGCGGATCTCTTCAGCATTTCCTGTTCCGCTTTCTTGAGAATTTGATCCATGTCCTCGGTTTTCTCCATTATATCCAGGATTTTGTCCTCTTCACTGCGGATCCGGTCCTCGGCAGCCTGGATCTCATGAAGCATGGCGGTGTATTCCTTGTTGGTCTTGACCGTCATGAGCTGGTCTTTGAACCGGGAAAGCTTGGTCTGAAGCACTTCCACTTCGCCTTCAAAATGCCTGCGCTGATTCACCAGATCTTTCGATTGGGACACCTCCCGGTCATATTCGTCCCGGAGGCGCACCAGTTCATTTTCGAGGATTTGTGTTTTGCCTGGTATTTCGGAGGATTGCTTCTGCAAACGTGCGATATTCAGTTCCAGATCTTGAAGGGCTATCAGGTTCCGGAGATCTGGATTCACCTG
>CAZPHK010000152.1:0-11722 GCA_964586015.1 uncultured Acidobacteriota bacterium
GCAGTTAAATAATATATAAACCGAAACTTTTCAACAACTTCCCATGGTCCGACCCCAAATAATGAATCCCAAATAACGATTTTTTTCTAAGAAAATGGGGAGGAACGGCGTCTAATATGAGGAAAGATCGAAAACATTTGAGTCGTTGAGCTTACTACACGACAGGAGCCGCGGATCATGATCAAGGACAGATACCAATTTGCATTCCTTCTTGCCATATCCCTTATTTTATGCCTGGGAATACTCTTGGCGGCCCAGGCGCCGAAAGATGCGAAACCGGATTCTCCGGGCTGGAACGGAGATTTCACCGAAGGCTGGAAACAATTCGACCAGCTGCTCAAGGAGCAGAAACGTGAAGCGGCGTCCGCCCTGGTGGAAAAGATGCTGGAAAGCGCCCGGGCTGAAGAGAACGACACGGAGTGGACGCGCTGCCTGGTCCGCGACACGGTCCTCCGGATCTCCCTTCACGGCTATGAAACGGCCGTCCGCTTCCTGAAAGAGGAATCCTGGCCGGAAGACCTGATGGGATCCTCCATACTGAACCTGTTCTACGCCCAGTCGCTCGTGACTTACGCCCGCGCCTATTCATGGGAAGTCGACCAGCGCGAAAAGACGGACTCCGGAGAAAAGGTCGATCTGAAGGCCTGGACCCGCGACCAGATCTACGAAGAAGCCCGGAAAGCTTATGAAAAGGTCTGGGAAAACCGCGACCGGCTTGGAGAATTTCCGAACACGGAATGGAAGGATTTTATCGTCCCCAACACCTATCCTTCGGGCATCCGGCCGACTCTGAGGGATGCCGTCTCCTACCTGCACGTCGAGATGCTGGCCGATACCAACGGCTGGCAGCCGGCCCAGTTGAATGAAATCTACCGCCTGAATCTTAAAGAGCTTTCAAGTGACGTCTTAAACAAAATTTCACTCGTCGATCCCGACGTCCATCCGCTGGAAAAAATCTGCTACATCCTCTCCGACCTGGAAAACTGGCACATGCAGAAGGAAGAACGGGAAGCCGCCCTGGAGGCAAGGCTGGAACGCTACAGGATCCTGCATCGGCATTTCAGCAAGGCCGACGACAGGGCGTACCTGCGGGACAGACTCACCGACTACATGGAACCTCTCACCGACATCCCCTGGTGGTCCGAAGGCATGGCGCAGCTTGCCGGGTTTATTCAATCGGAGGACGCACCGGACAGCCTGTTCCGCGCCCGGGAGTTCGCCCTGCTCGGGGAACTGGCATTTCCGAATTCCTTCGGCGGCAGGCATTGCCGGTCCATCATTAATCAGATCGAAAGGCCCGACTATTCCCTGAGCGGGATGCAGAACGACAACCCACAGAAAAGATCCATCCTGATAACCCATAAGAACCTGGACAAGATTTACTTCAGGGCCTACCCGATAGATCTTTTAAAAACGATTGAAAGATCCGACGACTACAACCTTCTTCCGACCGGGAAAGAACTGGAAGAACTGGTGGAGAATTCCCCTCCTGTTCAGATATGGGATATATCCCTGCCCGGAACACCGGATTACCGGATGCACAAGACGTTTGTCGTTCCTCCCATGACCGGACCGGGAACCTACCTCGTAGCTGCCTCGGCCCGTTCCGATTTTTCCAGAGACGACAATGAACTCCAGGGCCTGTATCTGACGATCGGCGACCTGGTGCTCATCACCAGGAAGAAAAGCGACGGCCTGGAAGTCACGGTCCTGGCAGGTTCGAGCGGAAAACCGGTAACAGATGCAGAGGTAATCCTTTATCGGGTGGATTACAGGGAGGGGCACAAAAAAGAGGGCTCCCCAAAAACCAACGAACGGGGTATGGTTCAATTTCCCATCTCCGAAAAATATGACCGCTACTTCCTGGTTGCCCGGAAGGGGAATCAAAATACCTATGATCAGATTTCCTATTTTGATCTGCAGACAGCACAGGATCGCCTCTCCTCGACCCTGTTTTATACCGATCGCGGCATCTATCGTCCCGGCCAGAAGATACAATGGAAGGCCGTGCTCTACGGCCAAAAGGATGACAACGCTTCTTTAACCACCCATCCCGACAGAACTTTTACTGTATCCCTGAAAGACAGTAACCGCCAGGAAGTGGAATCCAGAACAGTCGTATCGAACAGCTACGGCACCGCCTCCGGGGAGTTCATCATCCCGGAAGGACGGGCGTTGGGGCAATGGTTTCTGGAAAGCTCACAAAGTGGCTACTTAGACGTCCAGGTGGAAGAATACAAGCGGCCCACATTTGAGACGGAGCTGCTGGATCCTGACACACCGCTGCGGCTGAATCGGCCTGCGACTTTGAGGGGAGAGGCAAAGTACTATTTCGGTCTTCCCGTTACGGAAGGCCGTATCGAATGGCAGGTCTACCGGGAGCCGGTTTTCCCCTGGTGGTGGCGTTATTTCTCCCGGATTTTCAGACCTTCATCCCGAACCCAGCTCATCGCAGCAGGAACGGAAACCATTGACAAGGACGGCAACTTCTCTTTCACCTTCACGCCCGAAGCTGACGAAAGTCTTGGAAACGATAGAGACATTACCTACCGGTTCAGGGTCACCGCAGACATCACCGATGAAGGCGGGGAAACTCGTTCGGACGAACGCTCCTATCGGCTCGGCTTCGTATCCGTCGAGGCCCGGGTGTCCCTGGACAGCTCCTTTTTCCTTGAGGAGAAGCCCATAAATATTTCCATCTTTCGCACGGACCTAGACGGCGCTCCCCGAAGCGGGGAAGGGACCTGGAAAATCGTATCGCTCCAGGAGCCCGACAGAACCCTCCTTCCGGCGGAGCAGCCGCTGTTTGCTCCCGAAGAATTCCGGGGGAAAGCCGGTTACCAGACACTGGGCGATTTGCAGCGGGAACGCTGGTACGGCAACTACAATCCAAAAACCGCCCTTCTGCAATGGCAAGAAAGCACCACCAAGGTTTCGGGATCAGTAACACATAACCAAAAAGGGGAAGCTAATGTATCGGTTGCCGGACTTGCAGCTGGCGCTTACCGTATAATCTACGAAACCATCGACGATTTCGGGGAAAAGTGTAAGACGCAGGAGGATTTCATTGTCGCCTCCGAATCAATGGCCCTCCGCCTCCCTGCAATATTTGAAGCGGAAGAAGGATCCCTGAAGGTTGGGGGCACGGCCCGTTTCCTGGTGCATTCCGGGCTGGAAGATCAGTTCATGGTTTTCGAGCTTTACCGGGATGGAGAATGCATACAACGGAAGGAATTGCTGTCGGGCAGAGATCCGTCCCTTTTGGAAATCCCCATTACCGAGGAGGATCGCGGCGGGTTGGGTGCCACGCTGACTCTTGTACGCGACAACCAGTTCATACGATTATCCAGCGAGATTTATGTTCCCTGGGACAACAAGCAGCTGAAAGTGGCATTTTCCACTTTCCGGGACCGGCTCCAGCCGGGGAAAAAGGAAAAATGGAGCGTCAAGGTCACCGGCCCTGCCGGAAAAGATATCGCTGTCCCGGCCGCCGAGCTGCTTGCCTATATGTACGACCGCAGCCTGGACGCCTTTGTGGAACACTCACCTTTCGATCCTCTCAGTCTTTATCCAAACCGGAACCGGTCGATCGTCGCAACAGCCAACTTGGGATCCGCCAACCACTTCCGCTTGATCGGCCCTGGATTCAATCGCGGCCCTAACACACCAATTCTCAATAGGGACCACCATTTGTACTACAACGAGTATGGAGTCGGGGGAGTAGGAAGAAGAGATAGGTTTCTCGGGATCAGCGCCGATCAATTAAATGTCCAGCGCGACGGCGTAACGGTCAATAATGCTCGTCTGGCCAGTGACATCAATTCTCCCGTGCATCTTGATCCGGAAATTGTTGGTGAGATCAAGCTGGTTGTCGCTCCTGTTGATGCCAAAATGGGACGCACAGGCGGCCAGGTGCAGGTTGTCACAAAGTCGGGTTCCTTACCCCCCAGAGTCGAGCTGCGCAGCGAATTCAGCGAGACCGCCTTCTGGAAGCCGCATCTGCTCCTGGATGAAAATAGCTCCGTTTCCTTCGAATTCGAGGTGCCCGATTCGGTCACTTCATGGAACGTGTGGGTTCATGCCATAACCCACGATCTGAAGTCCGGTTTTGTCCACAAAGAAGCCCAAAGCGTCAAGGATCTCATGGTCCGGCCCTATCTTCCGCGGTTCCTGCGCGAAGGGGACCGTGCGGAAATCAAGGTCGTCGTCAACAATGCTTCCGACAGCGAGCTGAAAGGCGTCCTGAACTTCGACATTATCGATCCGGCCACGGACAAAAGTATCCTTTCAGAGTTCGGACTCTCCGAATCCGATGCGTTCGGTAGATCGTTCACTGTAGAGGCTAACGGCGGCACCAACCTGACGTTTCCCATTAAAACTCCTTCAAAAGTCGGACCTGTTGCGTTCAAGGTCACGGCAGTCTCCGGAGATTTTTCCGACGGAGAGCTGCGCCCCATTCCGATACTTCCCGGGCGCATGCACCTGATGCAGTCCCGGTTCGTAACGTTGAAGGATAATGACCGGCGCATCATCCGTTTCGAGGACCTGGCCCGCAACGACGATCCTACCCTGATAAACGAACAGATGGTAGTGACGCTCGACGCCCAGCTCTTCTATTCCGTACTCTCCGCCCTGCCCTACCTCGTCGACTACCCTTACGAATGTACCGAGCAGACGCTAAACCGCTTCGTTTCCACCGGGATTCTGTCCTCCCTCTATACGCAATACCCCGCCATAGAAAAGATGGCGAAAGAGTTCTCGTCGCGTGAAACGCGCTTCGAACAATGGAACGCTCCCGATCCCAACCGGAAGATGGCGCTGGAAGAAACCCCATGGCTTGTCGAATCCCAAGGAGGGAAAGAAGACGCTTCCGATCTGATCCGGGTGCTCGACTCCCGCGTTGCCAAGGCCCAGCAGGAAGCATCGCTGGCCAAATTGAGGGAATCGCAGACCTCGAGCGGCGGCTTTCCCTGGTTCCCCGGGGGCCCGCCTTCCCCGTACATGACACTCTACCTGCTTCACGGCTTCTCGAAAGCACTCGAGTTCGGCGTCGACATTCCACGCGATATAGCCTTGCGCGCCTGGAATTATACCCACCGGCACTACCTGGACGAGATCGTCCGGGACATGATCGATCATGACGGCGGCTGGGAGTTCGTCACTTTCATCAATTATGTTCTGTCCAATTATCCGGACGCGTCCTGGTATGAAAACTCATTCACTCCGGCCGAACGCAAAACAATGCTCGACTTCAGTTTCAAACACTGGACAGAGCACAGCCCCTATCTCAAGGGCTACCTGGCCCTGACGCTGAAACGGATGGGCCGTGGTTCGGACGCCATGCTGGTCTGGGAGAGCGTCATGGATTCGGCCAAAACAGCCGAAGATCAGGGAACCTTCTGGGCGCCCGAAGACCGCGCCTGGCTCTGGTACAACGACACAATTGAAACCCACGCCTTCGCCGTCCGCACGGAAATGGAACTGATTCCGGACGACCCGAAGCTGGACGGCCTGGTCGAGTGGCTTTTCCTGAACAAGAAAATGAACCACTGGAAGTCCACCCGCGCCACGGCCGAGGTCATCTATTCCCTCGCGCATTACCTGAAGGAAACGGGGCAGCTCGGCATCCGCGAAGATGCGACCGTTACTGTCGGAAACCAGAAAACGTCCTTCGTTTTTGAGCCGGACAAATATACGGGAAAGAAAAACCAGATTGTTATTGCTGGCGACAGGATCGATCCCCGGACGGCTTCAACAATCACGGTCGAAAAAACAAGCAAAGGTCATATGTTCGCCTCCGCCACCTGGCACTTCTCCACTGAACAACTGCCGGAAGAGGAAAGGGGCGATTACCTGAGGCTGTCCCGAAGCTACTTTAAACGGGTTCACGACGGGAAGGAATACACGCTGCAGCCGTTGAAGGAAAGCGCTTCCCTGAAGCCCGGAGACGAGGTCGAGGTCCATCTCTCGCTCGAGAGCAAGCATCCCATGGAGTACGTCCACCTGCGCGATCCCCGCGGTGCGGGGTTCGAGCCCTCTTCGAACCTGTCGAAGTACAAATGGGACCTGGGGATTTCCTGGTATGAAGAGATCCGGGACTCCGGAACCAATTTCTTCTTCGAGCGTTTGCCGCAGGGACAATACACGTTCAAATACCGGATCCGTGCGGCCACTGCCGGAACCTTCAAAGTGGCGCCCGCGACCGTACAGCCCATGTATGCGCCGGAATTCACCGCCTACAGCGCCGGCGCCCAACTGCAGATACAATAAAAAGCACACCGCAGAGACGCAGAGTTCGCGGAGAATCGCAGAGATATACAATTAATAAAAATATACATTGAAATTCTCTGCGGTGCTCTGCGTTCTCCGCGTCTCTGCGGTGAAGTTTTTTTACCGGACGTCGTAGCGTAGGAAAGCCACGAAGGTTATGGAAAAAGCCACGATGGAATAGATGGCCAGCAATCCGACATCCACCAGTGTCCCTGCAACGGTTTCACCAAAATCACGGGGAGATTCCTTAAAAACCGGAACATCCTCGGGATGCACCGTCGGAGGATCGCTCACATGGAATTTGACCGCCATGGTGCCGTCATCCTTTTTTACGGTAGTGATCATCATGCCCCTCCCGCGGATGCCTTCCGATGTCTCTTCTTTGGATTTCTCCTCTGCAAGAGCCAGGAGCCTGGAACGGAAGTCCTTCATGGATTCCTCGGCGCGCGATTTCAGCTGAATATCCGTCGACGCCAGGTTCATCACCGCCAGGAAAAAGGACGAAGCAGGAGAAAACCGGGAAAGCATGAACCCCAGCTTTTCCTGATAAGACTGCCGGTTGCGCCGGTCCTCCTCCAGCCTTTTCACATATTCGGCCCTTTCCGCCTCCCTTTCCTTCTGCAGCTTATCCAGTTCCTGCCGGAACTCATCCGAGAACTTCTTGGCGTTTATCGCCCGTTCCTCCGGTTTCATGGTCATCAGGCGCTTGGACAGCTCCTGGGAGCGCTGCATCATTTTTTCCTGCATGCGGTCCGACTGCTCTTTCAAAAAGGCGGCTTTCCGGCTGTCCATCTCGGCGACGCTGGGAACGTCCACGAACTGCCCCGCGGCCATAATCCCGGCCCGCGGAATGATGAACACGAAGAAAACCCAGATCACGAGGGAAACCAGGAATGAGGTCGCCGAACGGCGCGCCAAAGCGGAAGTCAGCAGCCCCAGCGCAATAAAGAAGGTGAAGTACAGCAGGGAAACAAAAAGCAGACCGCCCAGCTTCTGCCAGTGAAGAGACGTCATAGGAATTTTCATAAGCAGGATCAGCAGGATTGAAAGCAGAATCGGGATCAGGAGGGGAATCACCAGGCCCAGCCATGACCCTATCAGCTTGCCCAGTATGAATTTTGCCCTTGGAACGGGATTGGAAAAGGTCAGCTGCAGTGTGCCTCCTTCCCGCTCTCCGTTGACGGCATCGTAGGTGAACAGGATGGCCAGCAGCGAAAGTACTATCTGAACGATGAAGGCAAAGTCCACAAGGCGGAACACTGCAAAGAGAGTGTCGTCCGAGAACATGCTGTTCTTCAGCTTGACCTCATTGCCGCCCCTGATGTCCGACAGGCGTCCCACGTCGTTGTGGACGCCCGAGACGAAAATCTGCATGGGATCCGGATACCGGAAAGCCCGGGTTTGAATGCCGCTCCAGGTTCTCGTCTTCAGTATCTGGTAGTTGATGTCCTGCGCCGCGTCCGTGCGTACAACACCCGCCCGATAATCTTCTATTCCGACCCACACGCTCAGCAGGATCATAATGCTGCATGCGGCAAAGGTTATGACGAATTTGGGGCTGGAAATGACCGATTTGAGCTCCTTCCCGATAATCGTGCTCAGCATGACGGTTCCTCTCGTTAATTATTCACACTCATTCCCACAGGTTATCGAATGTCTTACCGGACGTCGTATCGAAGAAAGGCGACGAATGCGCCCGCAAAGAAAACGACGTTAAAGACAGCCAGGATTCCAAGGTCAAGGACCGACGACCGGATGACTTCCTTCAAAGGCGGCTGCAGGTACTGGAACGCCGGCAGTTCCCTGGGATCGATGGGCTCGGGCTTGGGTTCATTGGGAGAAATACGTATGGCAAAGAGTTCCCCGCCCGACTTTTCCTTCTGAAACCGGGCATAGACGTCCCGATAGCGTTTCGCCTCCTCCAGATAATGCTGCTTGAGCGCAAGGGAGGAGCCGGACAGACTGGTTGCCGCCAGTGAAAATGCGGAAGCCGGGGATATGCGCGCCAACCCGAAGGCCAGCCGCTGTTGCACGGCTTCCTCGTTGTTGCGCTGCTCTTCGAGCCGGTCGGCGAGTTCTCTCCGTCTCTCTTCCTGTTCATTCATCAAATCCATCAGGAACGTGTTGAATCCCTTTAATGCGTCCTGGGAGTTGTTCGATTCTGAAGCCACCTCATATCCATCCAGCTTCTCTCTTTCCTCCTTCCAGTTCTGATAATCCTGCTGGACTTTCCGGTTGGCCATTTCGTCTACGGAGATGACATCCACCATGTTTCCGGCCAACAGAACGGAAGCCCGGGGGATAATAAGGACTGCAAAAATCCAGGCTACCAGCAGAATCAGGAAGGAGGAGGAAGACCGGTGAGTCAAACTTGAAACGAACATGGACAGTGTCGAAAATGCACCGAGAAAAAGCAGTCCGGCCACAATGACCAGACCCAGGCGCGTCCAGTCATCTCCCGTCATCGGGACGCCCATTAGCGGAAGCAGCAGGCACCCGATCAGTATCGGTATTAAGAGCGGCACCCCCAGGGCCAGAAACGATCCTGTCAATTTGCCCAGGATGTAGGTAGCCCTGGGCACGGCGTTGGTGAAGGTCAGGCGAAGGGTTCCCTGCTCCTTTTCGCCGCTGATTGCGTTGTACACGAACAATATTGCGAAAAGGGACAGAACGACCTGAAATATGAAATCAAGATCCAGAAAGCGGAAGACAGCAAAGACGGGATCGTCGTTGAAACGGCTGTCCTGCGGCGCCAGTTCTCCCCGCTCGGCAACACTGATGTTGCGCCCGATATCGTTCGAAATTCCCGTAACGAGCGCCGTTAAAGGATGCGGCGGCAGAAAGATCCGGTTCTGGATGGACCTCCAGTCCGTATGCGCCCTCATCTGCTCGAGGTTCTCGGCGACAGCCATCTCGTACTGGGCCATGCCAACCTGATAGTTCCTGACGCCGATATAAAAAGCCAGGATAATCAACAGAGAACAGACCAGGAACGTTACGGCGAATTTCGTCGAGGCGATAATCTCGCGGAGTTCCCTGGCGACGATTTGTCTGAACATAGTTTTCCCTTTTCGTTTTAAACTACCGGAGGCGGGCTCTTCGATTCCGTCTGTTCCTCCGCCGAACCGCCCATGTACTTCACGTAGAGTTCTTCCAGGTCGGCGTCCTTCAATTCCTCCCTCTTCTTCTGCATGATCAGCCGCCCCCCGTCCATGATGCCCACGGTGTCGGCGATTTCCTTTGCCCTGAAAATATCGTGGGTCGACATGAGAATGGCTTTGTCCTCCCCGCGCAGATTGTCCAGGAGGTTCATGAACTCGCGCCCCGCTTTCGGATCCAGCCCCGAAGTCGGCTCGTCAAGGAGGATGGCCGGAGCATTTTTGAGAATGGCGATCGCGATGCCGCACTTCTGGCGCATGCCTTTGGAGAATCCCCTCAGCCGCCGGTTGTGGGCATCCTCCTGGAGACCCACCCGCAGCAGGACTTCCCTGTAGTCGTTGCGCGTATAGCCGGTCTGCCCGCCCAGGCGGGCGAAATAATCCAGGTTTTGTATCGCCGTGAATCCCGGGTACAGCATGACGTTTTCCGAAACGAACGCCATGCGGGTTTTGGCCTCCAGCGGCCGGCGGTGGGTGGGTATCCCGTCAACCCGGGCTTCCCCTTCGCTGGGATCGATCAGGTTCAGAAACAGGTTGATCGTCGTCGTCTTGCCCGCGCCGTTTCCACCCAGCATGGCATATACCTCCCCCGGGTATATCTGAAACGAAACGTCGTCGACGGCCGTTACCCCGTCCTCGTACACTTTGGTGAGATTATCCGCCTCCAACATGGGTCGCCTTTCATTTTCCATTTTTATGTCCTTCTCGAATTTGAAGATTCAAGATTGAAAATTTGCGGGAAACAGGACTCCTTGCGTATTCAATGAGACCTTTCGAGTTATTCGATACATATTTTGTTTCCTCTCACGCGTGTCCATTTCATTCAATGGAGGGCTTATCTTCTGGACAGCCGGATGCCGAAAATAACAATTCCCAGAACAAGGACGACAATGGCCGATACGATTACGGCGATACCGGTCACATTGGCCTCCTCCTTTATTTCCACGGCAATGGTCTTGTCCTCCCCGTTGACGGGCTGGGTGTCGGACAATCCTGAAGACTTGATGCGGACCTCGTACTTACCGGGAGCGATATCCGGTGGCGGCACGACCTGCACCACCATCTGTTTTTCATCACTCACATCGAGAGTTTTCAGGAGTTTGGGTTCGACTTGCTTGGTCCAGTGCAGGGGAGCATCGACTTCCACCTGCACATTGTCGAGCGCACGGGTTCCTTCGTTCTTCATGTTCAGCGCAATTTCGACTTTTTCTCCCTTCAGGGCCGAGAAATACAACTGCGGCACGCGAACCACCAGTTCCCCTTTGCCGCGGGGCACCAGTTCCAGCCGCACGAAACCCACATCCAGCGCTTCGATCTCCTTGGCGGTCCAGTCGCGTCCCCGGATCGGCCCCAGGCTCTCCACCCGGTCGCGCGGAATGACCAATGCGTAAAAGAGAATGCGCCTGCCGATTTCTATCCCTTCTCCGGGACGATCCGGCAGAAGAACCTTCAAAGCGGCGCCGCGGGTCTTATTCCCTTCAGTGAACTTGAACTGGGAAAGCCGCGCTTCTGAACCGGGATCGTAAAAGTAACGGTTCAGCTGGGAAGGTAAATTGACGACCTCAAGCTGAAAAGTGTCGTTCTGTCCGCTGAAAAGCTCCAGGGTCAGATCGAAATCCGCCTCATCCCCCAACTCGGCTTCCTGGGAAAACTGCTCGGACTGGATAATGACCTTGTTGACTTTTTCATCCTTCAACAGCGATATTTTGGAGCTTCTCTCGGTTCCGTTGCCGTAAGTGATATTCACGGTGACCGCGTCGAGATCGCGCAGCATTGTGAAATCGAGATCAGCCGGCTTGCCGTAACGCAACTGCTCGATCTTGGCTTCATAGGGGTGGCTTATAATGGCCCCGTCATCATCGGACAGGGAAACGTAAACGTTGTTTATGACATCGGACCGGAGGGCTTCCATCAATTTTTCGTCAAGATTCAGAAGCCCGGCATACTCGTCCCCTTTGCCCGAGGTATTTTCCAGAGTGACCCGAACATGCTTGCGGCCGTCGATTCCCTGGTACTGCAATCCGCCGATTATGGATATGTACTGCTCCGCGACGATCATGTTTACCAGAGCTTTTTGATATTCAACCTCGCTGTTGGTCAGTTCGAGTTTCGCCTGGTTAAGTTCCTGCTCGGAAATAATTCCGTAATCAAAACTTTTTTTTCTGCTTTCATAATCCGCTTTTGCTTTCTCGTAACGCGCCTGGATAACCTTGAAGTCCAGCAGGGGGTAATCCTTACCAACTCCCATTTGAGTGAAAAATAATCCGGCAATCAGGAACAGGGCAACGGAACAA
>CAZPHK010000153.1:0-11641 GCA_964586015.1 uncultured Acidobacteriota bacterium
TGCTTCGTGCCTTCGGCAGCGATGATTCAGGAATTCTGAAATAATCTTCGATTTCGGTTTTGTCCCCTACAGTCCTCTTGGAAGAAGCTTCCTCACTTAAAAGATCGGCCGGGATGCCACCTTCGATTCCTCCGATTTCAGAAGCACTCTTCCCCGTTTTACGCCGGAAGCCCTGACCGGCCGGTGAGTCTTGTCTGGAGGGAGGATCCGGACACGATCCGCTGCTTACCAGATCTTGCACTGGTATTTGTTGACCATCGGGCTGTCGTCGGCCACGTGAAAGGCTTCCTGGAACTGTGGCATGTTCGCCATCGTCCCGTTGACCCGGTAAAGGGCCGGCGGATGGGGATCGGTCGTCACCAGTTCCCGTTCGGCCTGCGGACGGATGTTGCCCGCCCATACGTGGGCAGCCCCCAGGAAGAACTGCTGATCGGGCGGGAACCCGTCGATCGTTTTAGCCTTCCTGTAGGCGGGTGAAGCATGGAAAGCACTCCAGGCCAGCGTCAGACCGCCGAGATCCGCGGTCGCTTCGCCCGTCACAAGGGGACCCTGAACGTGGAGGTCTCCACCGACCGTGTAGCGTGAGAAATGGTCGGATATACACGCGGTCGCCTCGTCGAACTTCTTCTTGTCCTGCGCCGTCCACCAGTTTTTCAGGTTGCCGTGCCCGTCGAACTGCGAACCCTGGTCGTCGAAGCCGTGCGTCATCTCGTGGCCCATGATGAAACCGATCGCGCCGTAGTTGACCGCCGAAGGCGCTCCGGGATCGAAGAAGGGCGGCTGGAGGATGCCTGCCGGGAAGTTGATGGTGTTATTGGAAGGATCGTAGTAGGCATTGACCGTCTGGGGCGTCATGTACCACTCGTTTCTGTCGACGGGCTTGCCTATCTTGTCCAGGTCCCGCCGGTTCAGAAACCTGTTGCCGTTGATGATGTTGAGCACGTAAGGCCCGCGGACCACGACCAGCCTGGAATAATCCCGCCACTTGTCCGGGTAGCCTATGCGCTCGCCCATCAGGTCGAGCTTCCCGATCGCGGCTTCGCGCGTGGCGGGCGACATCCAGGACAGGATTTCGAGGTCGGTCTTCAGCGCCTGGCGGATGCCGTGCAGAATCGAGAGCACTTCCTTTTTGGAGGACGGTGGGAAATACTTCTGAACGTAAAGCTTTCCTATCGCAAAGCCCAGCGCCCTGTCTTCCGCGGCGACGACCCGCTGCCAGCGCGGCTGCAGGGTTTCGACGCCGGTAATCACCGAAACCATCCTGAAATTCTCGTCTACGAAAGGTCCTGAGAGATAGGGAGCGAAATCATCGACGACGTGCCAACGCAGGTAAGTCTTCCAGTTCGCCAGCGACACGCTCTCCAGATCGGCGGAAAGTGATTTGAAGTAATCCGGCATGCCGACATTGGCCCCGGTCAATGCCGGCATGCCGATTTCTTTAAAGTAGGCGCCCCAGGAAATGTTGGGTGTCAGGGCATCCATTTGCCTGAGCGTCATCACGTGATACGTGTTTCTCGGCACCCGCTGGTCGATCCGGGACATCTGCGCCTCGGCCAGCCGGGTTTCGATGCCCATGACCGTATCGGCTTCGACTGCGGCGCGGGCGCTGTCGTCGCCGAGCAGTTCGAACATGGAGGCAATGTGCCTGACGTAGGCCGCACGGATCTCCCTGAACTTGTCGTCCTGCTTCAGGTAATAGTCGCGATCGGGAAGCCCGAGCCCGTCCTGGGAGGCCGAACCGATGACTTTACTGGAATCCATAAGGTCCTGCATCGAGCCGAAAGCAAACGGCGTCGTGACGCCGATGTCCTGAAGATACGCCATAACGGACTGCAGTTGAGCCGGTGAAGACACCTCTTCGATTCGCTTGAAAACCGGGGCCAGCGGTTTCACGCCGGCCTTATCGATAGCCATCACATCCATGCCGCTCCTATAGAAATCGCCGACCTTCTGCGTCGTGCTGCCCGGTTCGACATGCCTGTCGTTCGCAGCCGCTTCGATAATGCTGTGGACCCTCTTCTGGTTTTCCAGGTAAAGGATGGTGAATGTGCTCCAGCGCGAATAATCGGCCGGAACCGGGTTGTCCTTCTGCCAGCTCCCGTTGGCGAATTTATAGAAATTCCGGGCCGGACTCACGTCCCTGTCGAGCCAGTCTAAATGCAGACCTTCCGCTGTGTGTGTATTGTCGCCGGCCGGTGCGTCAGCAGATGCCATGAAAAGTGCCCCGATCAGAATATAAGCCTTCAGATGCATGATGCCTCCGTTTGCTCATTGCAGGAAAATTGTTTCGATAAAGATGCCCTTTGATCATCCTGAAAGCCGACCGTAAAAGTATTTGCGCAATTTTTAGGCCATGTGCCGGCGATTGACGCTCTTACAGATTTAATTTTACTATGCGTTGATACAGGTGTAGGAAAAAATATGGCAAAACTGCTGAAGAGGTCCTGCGAATGTCCATCCCCCCCTGCCGGCCCCGGCGCGCCGGAGCAGACCGATCCCCCATACGACCCTTACGCGGACTACGAGCTTCAGGTCGAGAGCTTCCGGGGAACTCCCGGGGAGATCGAGCGCCAGTGGTTCGAGAAGTGCTTCAAGGGGCGCGGCGACACTCTGGCCCAACTCACCTGGCGCGCCGTCATTATGGGTTCATTCCTGGGCGCGATCCTTAATAGTGGTAAGAGTGATTGGGGACGGACCAAGGTAAATTACTTATAAATAGGATGATAGTCCCGATTCGCTGCCCGAAAACAAGCCTTAGCCATAAAAAATGCCCTTTTTTCTGCTTCTAAGGAAAGACGGAACTCACAGTAGGGGAAATGATCCTCGATTAAGGTATTCGGGTTCTCCGTTTTCCTGTCTGAATAATTGAGTTGCACACATTTTCAATTTTTCAGCTGTCTCAATGGAGGTTCGTCTTCAGGACAAACGCTGGGTGCTTGCCGGGAATCCTTTCGGCGATGTTGTCGCATTCGACATAAGCGACTAGCCCGCATTTTTCGCGGACTGCAGTTGCTTCCTGTACAGGTCCCTCAGCGAAATGAAGTAGGCGTGATAATGGTCGGCGGCATAGTCGGGAAATGTCCACGGGAACGCCCGCCAGGTGCCTCCCTTTTTTTCGTAATAGAGCGTCACTTCCGCATAGATCCCGCGCGATACATGGATCCGGTGATAAAAATTCTTTGTCGAAGCCAGAACCAGTTTTGATTCTTCGATGTACCCCGGATCCAGGTTGATGGGACGCGGGATCCCGGTCCATTCGTAGGCGAAGAAAAGTTCCAGTTCGTTGGTCGCCGTTTTGATGTCCGCGATCGATGCCGGTGCTATAAGGTTTTCGAAACTCAGGAAATAACGATAGATGGGATGCCCCATGTTTTTATCGTAATAGCGGGTCCAGTCGAAAGGGTATGGCCGGCTCCGGGAATCGATTGTACCGTAAAAGGCCGAAAGACGCTCTTCGGCCGCTGGAAGAATCTCCGGAATGGAGGTCAGCACTCCAACGAAGAGCTTGACAGGAAGCGGCTGTGTGATGACTCCCATAACGGTCTAACTCCTGTATCGTGTGGGGTCCGGGATCCCCGCCTCCTCGAATCCTTTGCGGCGCAGGATGCACGAATCGCAAGCACCGCAGGCCAGGCCTTCAGGGGAAGGGTCGTAGCAGCTGTGAGTGAGAGAGAAATCCACACCCGCGTCTTTTCCGGAACGGATAATCTCCGCTTTAGTCTTATGGAGAAGCGGTGCGTGGATCGTGTAGCGGGCGGATCCCTCGACTCCGGCCTTCGTCGCAAGGTTGGCCAGACGTTCGTAGGCTTCGAGGAATTCAGGCCTGCAATCGGGGTATCCCGAGCAATCGACCGCATTGACGCCTATGAATATATCCTGCGCCCTGAGGATTTCGCACCATCCGAGGGCGAAACTGAGAAAGATCGTATTGCGCGCAGGCACGTACGTTACCGGGATTCCGTCCGAAATCCGGGATATGTCCCTGTTTTTGGGCACGTTGATGTCGTCCGTCAGCGCGGAGCCTCCGAAGGCCCTGAGGTCGATGCGGGCAACGACGTGATCCCCGATACCCAAAGACCGTACCACTTTTGCGGCGGCGTCCAGTTCGCACCGGTGTCGCTGCCCGTAGTCGAAACTCAGAGCATGGACGCAGAATCCCCGCTTTACGGCGATAGCCATAGCCGTGCTGGAATCCACGCCCCCGCTGGCGAGAGCGACCGCATGTCTTGTTAGCGTCACGTGCAATCCCCCATGCTTCCTGTTGTCTAATGCCGCCGTATTGTCGGCAGATAACGCGTATTAGTCTGTGCGCGACACATCGCGGGTGTTAGAATAATCCATTTTTGGAGAAAAGATGCTTCAAATCAAGGGCCTTGGGAAAGCATTTCGCGGCGAATGGCTGTTTCGTTCCCTGGATTTTCAGATTAACGAGCGGGACAGGATCGGTCTTGTCGGAGACAATGGGACCGGAAAATCCACGCTGATGAAAATGGTCGCCGGCCTTATGACCGCCGACGAAGGGGAAACCATCGGTGCCCGAAGCCTGACATTTGGGTATCTGCCTCAGGACGGACTGTTCGCACGCGGAAAGACAATTCTGGAAGAAACGCTCTCGGTTTTTGAGTCGGTCAGGGCCCTGGAGAAGGAGATACGGCAACTGGAGCATGAGTTGGCCGACATGCAGCATTCTGGCCCGGAATACGAGAAGAAACTGGCCCGCTATTCCCTGGTAACCCAGCAGTTTCAGCTGCAGGAAGGCTACTCGATTGAAGCCAGGGCGGGATCCGTGCTGCTGGGGCTGGGATTTTCCGTCAAGGATCTGAACCGTCCCTGCGAGGAATTCAGCGGTGGATGGCAGATGCGCCTGGCGCTCGCAAAACTTCTTCTCAAAAAGCCAAGCCTCCTTCTTCTGGACGAGCCTACCAATCACCTGGATCTGGAAGCCCGGAACTGGCTCGAGGACTATCTGAAAAACTACCCCCATGCCCTGGTTCTGGTGTCCCACGACCGGTATTTTCTGGATTCGACGACGGAGCGGGTCCTGGAAATCAGGAATCGTTCGGTCCATTTTTACAAGGGGAACTATTCCCAGTTTCTTCGCCAGAGGGAGGAGCGGCTCGAGCAGCTCAAGGCCGCGTACGAAGCGCAGCAGAAGGAGATTGCCAGGATCAAGGCCTTCGCGGCCAAATTCCGGTACAAGGCCACCAAGGCGGCGCAGGTTCAAAGCCGGCTCAAGGATCTCGAGCGCATGGAACTTATTGAGATTCCGCCGGAATCGAAGCCGATCAAACTTCGTTTTCCGGAAGGTCCGCGCACCGGACGCAATGTCATTGAATTGTCCGGCGTCAGTGCGGGTTACGGTGAGGCTCCTGTTTTTCAGAATCTGAATTACATCCTGGAAAAAGGGGGGCGTATTGCACTCGTCGGCCCGAACGGGGCGGGGAAATCCACATTGATGAAAATACTGGCGGGCCGGCTGGCGCTTATGGAAGGAACCCGGAAGCTGGGCCACAACGTCATCGTTTCCTATTTTTCTCAGGACCAGGAAGATCTTCTGGTTTCCGATAAAACGGTATGGGACGAGGTCTATTCCGTGGCGCCGGACTATATCGTCCCGCAGCTGCGCACGCTCCTGGGCTGCTTTCTTTTTTCCGGCGATGCCATAGAGAAACCGGTGTCGGTTCTGAGCGGTGGTGAAAGGAGCCGGCTGGTTCTATGCAGACTTCTGCTGTCCCCGGCCAATTGCCTGCTTCTGGACGAGCCGACCAATCATCTCGATATCCGGTCCAAGGATATACTGATGGATGCGCTGCAGGATTATCAGGGAACGATCGTTTTCGTAAGCCACGACAGGTATT
Source organism: uncultured Acidobacteriota bacterium (assembly GCA_964586015.1). Taxonomy (GTDB): domain Bacteria; phylum Acidobacteriota; class UBA6911; order UBA6911; family UBA6911; genus UBA6911. The sequence continues at coordinate 5,859 of CAZPHK010000153.1, forward strand.
TTCTCGACGGCCTTGCCACGGGCGTTCTGGAAATCGGGAACCGTAAGGCCGTTTCCTACCTCGGCAATTACGAGGACTATCTTCTTAAAAAAGCCGAGATGGAATGGCAGCGGGAAGTCCTGTCAGAGGAGGTCGATACCGCGGTATTGTTCCCTGAAGCGGATAAGGAGCCGGAACGGGAGGTGGAAACACAGAAGAAAAAAGTGAACCCGATTAAGATCCGGCAGATGAAAGACCGGATAGAAAAACTCGAGGAGCAGATCCAGGTTCACGAAACAAGGATCGAAGTGCTGAACCGTATGCTGGCCTCCGAGGAGCTTTATCGCGATCATCAGCTCTTTCGTTCCACCATGGAGGAACATGACGGCCTGCAGGCGGAACTGGACCGTTTCATGGAGCAGTGGGAGCGCCTGAACTCGGAGCTGGAATCACTGCAGCAATAGGAATAATGGAACCTTCACGCTCAAATGTTAAACGTTCAACGTTTGACGTCCAACGTTTAACGTTCGAACGTTCAACAAAGCTTTTGTTTTTAACATGCAACAAAGCTTTTAGCCTTTAACCTGCAACATTTAACGTTCAACGTGCAACGTTCTCAGATCCATCTTTATGGAACTTATTTCCGCTCCCTGCGTAAATAAACCCCAGGAGCGGATTGAATGAAAATTTCCAGGGAAAATTTTTTTCAGGCGACAAAAGAGATACTGGGCGTCATTATCGCGGTGACTGTAATCCAGGTAGGGCTGGGAAAGGCCTATTTTGTCCCGACAAGTTCCATGGAAGGGACGATCATGCCGGGGGAACTGGTAATCGCGGATAAAACGACTTTAGGTCCCAGGACGCCGGACTGGATCGGGATACCCTGGACCCAGATCGGTTTTTCCATACCCGCTGTAAAATTTCCGGGCATCCGTGAGGTCGAACAGGGCGATATCGTGGTTGTTCGCACGCCCGTGGACCGGTGCGTTCCTTACGTGAAGCGTGTTGTTGCCCTGGGCGGGCAGACGGTTCAGGTTCGCAATAAAGTGCTGTGGGTCGACGGCGTACCGTTTCCTTCCCCTGAAAAGGAGCAGCATACGGACTCAAGAACCTATCCCGTCGGCGCCGGATCCTACGGAATCCCCTTGAGCCTGGGGAACCGCGATAACTGGGGGCCCTACCGGGTCCCGGACGATTATGTCTTCCTGATGGGGGATAATCGCGACAATTCCGTGGACAGCCGGTATTTCGGGCCCGTACCTGTTTCAAACATAATCGGAAGGGCGAGACTGGTTGCATTCTCCTTCGACAAAGATCCCGACGTTCCGCTGTACCGGCGCCTCAGGTTTAACAGGATGATGACTCTGCTCCACTAACGCTTTGTCGTTTATTCAGGTATTTCCTCCTTTGATAAGAAAAAAAGGGGCGTTGCCAGGAACGCCCCTTTCTTTTACCGGGTCTTTAATCTTTAATCTTTAATCTTTAATCTTCAATTTTCAATCTTCAATCTGAGTGAGATGATATGTGCCGTCCTCATCTTTTTCGACCTTGAGCTTGTAGGCTTCAACCACCTTTGCCAGGGGACGACCCAGAAGAAAATCCAGTTCCTCTTCGCTGCGGCCCAACCGCTCCGTAAAGAAATTCCGGATAATTAAATCCTGGCTGAGCATGTCTATCACCGGATCCAGTTCGGAGGCTTCTCCGGTTTCCCAGTATTTCTTGACGGCGCTGTCGAGCTTTTCCGTGGAACAGCGCTGCTCGTGTACATCGATCAACTCCAGCAATTCGGCATCGTTTCTTAGCAGATGCCTCCTTGTAAGTTTGTCCCCGCTCCAGAGCTTTTCAAGGGCCTGCGGATTCCAGCACTCCTGCGTGCGGCACTGAAGCGGCCGCCGGTCGTATATCCGGCAGCTTTTCTCCGATTCGTCGTAAAAATAACACTGGGTGTTCTCGGGTTTCTCTTTCAACTTGACCAGCTCTCCGGAAAGATTATCCAGGGTCGCAGTGATGTTGTTCAGGACAGGTTCCCCTTTTCTCAAGGTATACAGGTCACTGAATCGGAGGATCCCGTCCTTTAATAGATCAAGATCTTCAGGGTGCAGGGAAGGACTCACCCGGCTGCAGCAATCACCGCAGCGCAGGCAGTACGGACGGGTGGCATATACGGTTTGTACAATAAGCTCCAGCTGTTGCTTCCATTTCCGGGATCTTTCTTCCGGGGATATGTCCTCCCACGAATTTAGGAAGTCCTGATAAAAAGAATTTTTCTCTATATCGGTCAGAATTTCGTCCAGGCGTTCTTCTTCAGCGTGCAGGTTTTCAATGATCCGGTTTGCGGCCAGACGCACTGCCGACACGAAATCGTTCCCGCTGTCGGAATGAAACAAATCCTGGATGCCGGCCGCATCCAGGGAAGGTTTGCTTTCTGAATCCTGAGACATTGCTATTCCCCTGTTCGCAAAATCATGCATTATAGATCGGAAATCGGTAATTGACCATGGCCTCGTTTCTTTTTGATCAAAAACAATGCGCTGCACCGCTTTTGCATTATGTCTTTTTTACAGATCCGATCGGCCGCTGTACAAACATCATTTCGTATTCGACCTTTGCGATTACTTGTGATAAACTGTTTTTTCAACGATTTTAGCGGAAGCTTTACCATACTTACTTCGTAATATGTTGAAAAGATGAGGCATGCGGCTGCACTGCCACCGCATAACGCCCTCCAGACCCCAGTTGAGAGAGTAACAACACTTAAAGCAGGAAAAGTCCTTCAACGCTGAATTGATCTATTAAAATCCGGTATTCCGGAAAGCACGATTCCGGTAGTGAATCGCCAGGCAGCCGTTAGAGCAAGGAGTGAAATGTCCAGAAAATATCGCCAAGCCGGTTATATGAATTCAGATCGGGAGAATAAGCCGAAGCCGCCTCCCCGACAGAAAGGATCGGGCGGGAGAGTCGAAACCAGGTTTCACATGGTTACGCGATGCAATAACTGCGCCGCGGAGATACAGGTAATGGATAAGATCCAGGTCACTGATAAATGCAGCCGCTGCAATACGGATCTTCATACCTGCAGAAATTGCCTGAATTTTGACCCGTCGGCGCTCAACGAGTGCGTTAAGCCGGTTAAGGTTCGGGTGGTTAATAAAAGCGAAAACAATCTGTGCCCGTTATTTCAAGCGAAGGTGCTCATTGAAAAGAAGGGAAGCGGCGCCGGTCCCAAGGCCGAGGACAGCAATCGCCAGGCTTTCCTGGATCTCTTCAAAAAATAACCGACAATCCATGTCCGTTTTACAATCCGTCGGATGTCCCGACAGCCCGGTCGCAATGCATCTACCGCACTGCAAGAGTGCCGTCATCCAATAGACACTTTGCGGGAAACGCGTGCTAAGCGGCGTCCTTCCATATTGGAAACGTCAACGCGAACAGTGTCTTATCGTCGACTGTTTCATGCTTTCGAATGAAATCGAGAGCGAGCGAACGGGAACGTTCGGAATAGTCGGAGTCGGCTTCGTTGTGAAACCGGTGAAACGACAGCGCCGGGTCCGATAGTGCATATCCCCGAAGAGAAATGTTGAGAATTTTGACGTCCGAGATGGGGACGTTTGTACCGTCAAGGCTGGCGATCACTGCAACAGCGTCTCTTTTTATCCACGCGCCTTCGTTTTCTTCTAACTCCGGAAGGAACAGCGCGGAATCGCGAAGCCCTTTGGGAATCTGATCCGGCAACTTCACAGGTCATCCTATAAATTGACTACAAATAAATGGAATGAAGAGTTGATAGTCATTTTACACCCGACAGAGACGAAATCTCAAACATCTTATCCTGAGAATCCGAAAAAATCTTTTGATCCTTCAAAGATGCAATTCTGATACAATCGACGGGTCTTTGCTTATAAAAACTAATTTAAGTAAGTCCGACGGCTGAACTTTCGGCTGTTTTATCCCGTATATATAAACCGAAGGTTTTTATTGCCGCAATGTCGGCGTGTGCCGTTTACGTGCTGCAAGGCGCCAATGAGTTTTTTTGGTTTGTACAGATCCTATGAATATTGTTCGTCCAAAGGAGGCAATCCATGAACATATCGGATGAGATGGAAAAGTTGCATAATCTGAAAGAGAGCGGGGCGCTGACTGAAGAAGAGTACGAGAAGGCGAAAAAGTCGCTGCTGGAGAAGAGTCAGCCCGGATATGAGGCTGCGGGGGAGACAAAAGCCGCGGTTTCGTCGGATGCGAATATGTGGGCAATGTTCATTCATTTATCCCAGTTTTGCGGCTATTTCATTCCTCTTGCGGGACTCATCGTTCCCATCGTTTTGTGGCAGATCAAGAAGGATGAGTTCCCCTCCATCGACATTCACGGAAGGATTGTCGTCAACTGGATCATTACGGAGATCATTCTCGGCATTGTCTTTTTTATATTGATTTTCGTTCTCGTAGGGATACCTCTGCTGATTGTCCTGGGCATCCTTGGCATCATCTTCCCGATTGTCGGCGCGGTGAAGGCGAACAACGGCGAATCCTGGGTGTATCCCTGCTCCATCCGGTTCTTCAGGCTGGACTGAGGATTGTGAAAAATGGTACCTGGTTATCAATTCACCAATTTCTGGGCAAATTGTCTCCAGTAATACTTCATGAGAAGTTGGTGAATTGATAACCAGGTACCATTTTTAATGTATTTCGTTTTTTGAGATAAGCCGCTTCCTGCTGGTTTATTAAAATCAGCCGACTCAACTGCTTTTCTTCAATATAATCCTATTACGCTCATATTTATTCATCAGGGCATCCCATTTTTTTTCGACACGCAGCGCTATGCAGTCCGTTACGACATTCACCCTGTACCCCCTGTTCAAAGCGCCTCTGGCAGTCATAAAGACACAGAATTGAGCATCCAGTCCGGTAAGATACAATTCATTTACCCTGTGTTCAGTCAGAAATTTCCCTAGTTCCGGATTGGAAAAGGCATCCCCTTTCGGTTTAGGGAAAATGTTGTCGTTCACAATGGATATACGCGAATCAATTTCGGTTCCTGGATTTCCTCTAATAGCGGTTCCCCGGGAAAATATTCTGGAGATCATCTTTCCCATGAAACCGACAAACTCCTGCCTGATATAGACAACGATATAACCTTGATCGGAGGCGTTTTTAATAAACCTGTTGATGGATGCTATCAATTCTTTGGAATTTTTATAAGGGAAGGGAGCTTTGGCCGTTCTTCCGGTAAAGTCCTCCTGAACGTCAATGACAAGCAATGCCTTCCGGGGATCGGCATATTCCGGAATTCCCGGACCTTTTGTCGGCCCCGCCAGAAGGATAAGGATTCCAATCAGCAAAGCCGTAAAAACAACCAGCATAGCCACCGATATAAGGAAAATCTGCATTGATTCCAATACTCGCTTTCTATGAAATGATTTTCAGACTACTTTTCGTTTATTGCCGTATCCACAATGTGTCTGTAGCAATTCGGCCAACCGGGAGAATCCCGTGGGCAGATTGATGTTTCCTTTCTGCATATCCTTGTGCAGCTCTTCCCGAAAAAGAACCTTACTGAAATGTCGGAGGTTTCACTCGACTTTTATCATACTAAATCAGTATTTCCTTCATTTTTCCCGTAACTTTTGAGCCTGTTCTGGCACTCATTACTAACGGTTAGTTTAAGTTCTTCGCATTTTTGTACAGCATAGGGGTGCTATGATTCGTAATAAATTCTATAAATCTACTTTGCGATATTTCGTTACATATCACGCGGAGGAATGGCCGAGTGGCTGAAGGCGGCGGTCTTGAAACGCGGGCTGTGTTAA
>CAZPHK010000154.1:0-1901 GCA_964586015.1 uncultured Acidobacteriota bacterium
CGGAATTGAAGATTAAAGGAGGGAATCTGCGATTTCAAGTGATTTGTTGAATCCGTTCACCGTTCACCGTTCAAGGTTCAGGGTTCCGGTTGAAAGGAAAACGGACATGTGATGGTATACTGAACTCTAAGAATAAATTAAAGGGAAGAACAAAGCCTTGAGCATGCTTCGGATACTTTTCTTTTGTACGGGAAACGGCGGACGCAGCCTGATGGCCGCGGCTTTCGCCCGGAAACTGGCTCCGGCCGATCTTGAAATTGTCTGCGCCGGAGACGTGCCTGCGGATCCGCATCCTCTGGCCGGCAGGGTTATGCGGGATGTTGGTGAAAGTCTGGATGCCTCCGGCGTGAAGGCCTTGAAAAGCATTCAGTACGAGCCGTTTGATGTCGTCGTGACCCTCTGCAACCATGCGAATGAAATATGTCCGACTTTCCCGGGAAGCCCCGCGAGAATTCACTGGCCGTTGATGGATCCATCCAAAGAAAATTCGAACCCCGATCAGGCTTACGAGACGTTCCGGACCGCACGGGACGAGATCCGGCAGCGCGTCGAGAGTCTATTCCAGCACGATTTTCTGAGGGCCATGCAGCAGCTGCGTCGAACTCTCGGGTCCATCCTGGACAACCTGACGGACGGTGTGCTGGCGCACGATTTCGAACGGAGGATCTTTTTCTTCAATCAGGCCGCCCAGAAAATCACCGGGTTCGATTTCAGCGAGGTGGTCGGAAGAGACTGCCATGACGTTTTTCCGTCCCGGTTTTGCGGCGGAAATTGTTCCTTCTGCGAATATCCGGAAAATCCGGCGGAATCCAAACTGCGCTATCTCCGGACCTTTATAACCAGTGAGGGGGAACGGCGGGATCTGGAAATGTCCGTTGTGACCATAAAAACCCCGCGGAATGAACAGATGGGTGCCCTGGTCATATTCAGGGATGTGACCGAGATTGTGCATCTGCGCAATAGGCTGGAAAGCAGCAGGGGATTCTGCGGAATGGTGGGACGTCATGCGTCCATGCAGGAAGTGTTTGATTCGATCCGCGAACTGGCCGACATCAATCTCCCGATACTGATCCAGGGAGAGAGCGGTACCGGAAAGGAAATGGTGGCAACGGCGCTTCATCAGCTCAGTAAACGGTCCGCGGGTCCCTTTGTTCCGGTTAATTGCGGGGCCCTGCCCGAAGGTACGCTGGAGAGTGAATTGTTCGGGCATGTCAAGGGCGCTTTTACCGGAGCGATTCACGATCGCAAGGGAAGATTCGCCCTGGCTGAAGAGGGCACGATCTTTCTGGACGAAATCGGCGAAATCACGCCGGCGACCCAGGTGAAGCTTCTCCGCGTGATTCAGGAAAAAACCTATATGCCCGTCGGCGGAGAAAAAAGCGTCCGGGCGGACGTCCGCGTCATATGCGCTACGAATCAGGACCTGAAGCTGTTGACGCGCCAGGGACGGTTCCGGACGGATCTATATTACCGTTTGGCGGTCATGCCCGTTCATTTGCCGCCTTTAAGGGACCGGGGGAAAGATATTTCCTTGCTGGCGGACTTTTTCCTCGATAAATTCTCGTCCGATACCGGCAAGAGCGTGAAGCAGATAGCCCCGGATGCGCTCGAAATGTTGATGCATTACAATTGGCCCGGGAACGTACGCGAACTGGGCAATGCCATTCAGTACGCCATGGTCAAGTGTCGTACCGATACTCTCGAAACAGAATACCTGCCTCCTGAAATACGGGAGTTTTCCCTTAAAGCGGTTGTTTCCAAAGCAGGCCGGCCGCCCAAGCTGGATCTGGAAACAGTTCGGGATGCACTGCAGACGACCCGGGGAAACCGCGCCGAGGCTGCCCGGCTTCTCGGTGTCAGCAGAACGACCTTATACCGCTTTCTCGAAAGTCACGAAGTGT
>CAZPHK010000154.1:1911-11575 GCA_964586015.1 uncultured Acidobacteriota bacterium
ACAAAATACAGATGTGTAACTAAAAGTTTTTGTTACACATTTTTCTACAGCGCATAGAATATAAAATCCTGTCTTTCAGCATCTTACCTGGATCAAGCGCGATTTCCTCATTCCAATATGTACCGATATGCCTCCGATATTTCTTAACGGAGATCAAACCGCGGTTAAGTTTCTGGATGACATAAATAGTTGATAAACAACCATATATGGTTTTTCCCCTTCCGATTACTCCTTTTGGCATGCTTCGTGCATAGAACTACAGCAGACGCTAAAATAACATAGGAATTATTTTGACCAAGCCCTGTAACAAAAACGTCATCAAGGTCCTTCGGTTATCCCGTGACATGATGCTCCTTGCCGACAAGGGAGACGAATGCCGGCAGGACCGCAGCTGCGGCGTCCTGTACGGAACCCTCAGGGATTCCGCCTACAAACTCCGCAGTCTGGCGGAACAGGAGATCGATCTTCATAAAGATACAGGGTTGTGGGACGTGGATGAAAACACCCCAGGCTGAAAGCCTATTTAGGAGTCAGGAAATGCCCGAACAGAAGAAGATTCAGAACTGCGAACTCCGGCTCATCCAACAGGATATTACAGATTTTGAAATAGAAGCCTTTGTATTCTATGCACGACCGGACCTTGAGCTGGGAGCGGGATTTGGAAGTGCCATTACCAGGAGAGGGGGGCAGTCGATTAAAAAGGAACTCGATGAGACGGGATCCCTTTCCGTAACGCAGGCGGTGGTGACGGGCGGAGGCGGATTAAAAGCCAAATATATTATTCATGCCGTCGGGCCGGCCTTCCAGGAGGAAAGGATCGAGGAAAAGCTGCATACGACGATTCTTAACGCTCTGAGAAAGGCGGAAGAAAAGGAAATCCGGCACATCGCCTTTCCTCCCATGGGAGCCGGCTTCTATGGAATTCCCCTTGCTACCAGCCGGGACATTATGATCCGGGCTTTTAATCAGTATCTGTCTCAAGACGGCAAAATGGAAGAGATCGTTATTTGTGCCAACGATCCGCGGGAATACCGGGCTTTCCAGGGTGTGTTTCATCAGTAATTTCCCTGGACAGGCTCAAACATTGATCTTTTTTTGAATGGACTGAATGCAAATGAGTGAATTGTTGCGATTTTCAGAAAACGAGCTTCAGGAATACGCGCTGATGATTATGGCTTGCGTATATACCTTGCGGATAATCTGGCTCCTCCACTTTAAAGCGGGACGCGAACGGCAGGCTCCGACCGGACAATTCCGAACCAGCCCGGCTAAAGGAATCGCATATTCCTGGATGAATATTGCGATGCCGTGGGCGATGGAGAGCACCCGGACGAAGTTGTTTTTTTATGCCCAGTTTGTACTATTCCATCTGGGTGTGGTGGCGGCCATCGGTTTGTCCTTCATCATTCCCTACGCTCCCGGACTGCTGGAATCGGGATTCCTGGTCATCCTTTTGCAGGCGGTTATCGGGCTGGCGTTTGTCGTGTCGCTGCTTCGTCTGTATCGCCGTATCACAGACAAATATATACGGGCCATCAGCTCGCCGGATGACTACTTCTCGCTCTTCCTGCTTGCCGTATGGTTCTTTTTTGCGGTGTTCGCCGTCCCCAATAAACCGGAGCAGGGAGAAGGGGCCCTCCTGGCTTTTTTCATTCTGACGGCCTTCTTTCTTATCTATGTTCCTTTCAGCAAGATTTCCCATTATCTGTATTACCCGTTTACACGCTATTTCTTCGGGAAAACGATGGGATACCGCGGCGTCTATCCGTTGGCCAAATCAAGGCATTGATCGGGAAAATGTGCGGGACGGCACGAACCGTTGGCGACGGAGCGAGCCGGGATTTTTCGATGAACGGTATTTGAGTATAAGAATTTTGAATTTTAAAAAGGGAGAACGAAGTGATTGATACGCGGGCAACGCAATCCCACAAGGCTAAAAAATTAATCGAGAGGATGTCCAGGAAACTCAACCGCCAGATGGTAGGATCCCTGGCGGCGTGCGTGCATTGCGGCATGTGCACCCAGGCGTGCCATTACGTGCTGACAAATCCGGACGATCCTACGTACGCACCCGCCTACAAGGCGGACCGTATCCGTAAAATCTTCAAGCGGCATTTCGACTGGACCGGCCGTGTGCTGCCCTGGTGGGTTGGAGCCAAGAGCATCAAGACGGACGAAGAGCTTGAAGAGCTCAAGGATATTGTTTTCGGGAAGTGCACAAACTGCCGCCGGTGCTCCATCAATTGTCCGATGGGTGTGGATTACGCAACGTTCAACCGCATGGCCCGCGGACTTCTGGTTTCGGTCGGAATCATGCCGGAAGGGGTGGCCGTCGTCAGCAAGGATCAATGGGAAATAGGAAATCAGATGGGAGTGTTGAAGGAGGAATACATCGACACTCTGGAATGGATGTCCGAGGAGCTCAGCGATGAAATGGGCGATCCAAACGCGATAATTCCTATCGATAAAATGGATGCGGACATTGTCTATTCGATCAATCCCCGCGAAGTCAAGTACGATCCGCGCACCATCGCCGACGCCGCGAAAATCTTTTATCTGGCCGGCGAAAACTGGACAATGCCCAGTGAAGGCTGGGACATGACAAATTTCGGCCTTTTTTCCGGAGACGATGATCTGGGCGGCGCGGTAGCGCTTCGGCTGTACGAAAAAGTGACAGAGTTGCAGGGTAAGAAGCTTGTGATTTCCGAATGCGGCCACGGGTACCGTTCCACGCGGTGCGAAGGCCCGAACTGGTCTGCTCACACCGTGCCTTTCGAGATGGAGAGCTCGGTAATCACGATGCTGCGGTACATCAGGGAAGGCCGCATTAAGGTGGACAAGACTAAAAATCAAATTCCGGTTACATTCCATGATTCATGCAACAATGCACGGAGCTGCGGCCTGTTCGAGGAACCGAGGGAATTATTGAACCTTGTCGTCACGGATTTCCGGGAAATGTACCCGAACCGCTCGGAAAATTACTGCTGTACGGGCGGGGGCGGCGCCATGTCCATGTCCGAATATACCCCGCAGCGCTTGAAATCCGCCCGCGTGAAAGCGGATCAGTTGAAAGCGACGGGCGCCAAAATAGTCGTGACGTCCTGCCATAACTGCGTGGACGGCCTGACGGACCTGATCCGCCACTATAAGCTTGGAATGGAAGTCACCCAGCTGGTCAATCTTGTCGCCGATGCCGTCATCGTTCCCGAAAAGGCTGCCGCAGAAGGAGCAGCCGTGGCGGAGAAGCCGGAGGGAGTTGCCGTGGAACACAGCCTTGAGAAATTCAAGATCCTGGTGGTGGATGATGAGGACGATATCCGGCTCTACTACTCCGTCCTGTTCGAAGACAACGGTGCAACGGTAATCCAGGCCTCCAATGGCGATGAGGCCCTGAAACTGGCCAAATCCGAAAAGCCCGACCTGATTACGCTGGACCTGAACATGCCGGGCAAAGACGGCGGAGAGGTTTTCGAGCAATTGCGTAAGGACCCGGAAATGGCTCAAATGAAGGTGTGTATCATAACCGGAAGACCGGAACTCCGACGCTTGATCTACGATCGCCCGGTGCCGCCGCCGGAAGGATTCCTGGATAAGCCGGTGGATGACCACACGCTTCTGCTCAATGTCAGGAAAATCCTGGAAGTGGGATAACGGTGGAATAAAACACCCTTGGAGGAACCGTGGAACTCCCCTATAGACAATACTTCGAAGCCATGCCCTGTTACGTAACGGTGCAGGATCGCAATTTCAAGGTAATGACTGCGAATACGCGTTTTGTTAAGGACTTCGGCAACTATGAGGGACGCTACTGCTACCAGGTTTACAAGCAGCGCCCTGAGAAGTGCGAGGTTTGTCCGGTTGAAAGAACCCTTCGCGACGGCCAGAGCCACAGCAGTGAAGAAACGATACGGTGCCCGGATGGAAGGGAAGTGTCCGTTATCGTCTACACGGAGCCGATCCGCGACGCCGGCGGCGAAATTACGGCGGTGATGGAAATGTCTACGGACATCACGGAGCTCAAGCACCTTCAGGGTCAGCTGCACGAAAGCCAGTCCAAGTACAGGTCCCTGTTTGAAGAGGTCCCCTGTTACATATCCATCCAGAATGAAGACCTGAATATTATCGATGCAAACCGGCTCCACCGGAAAACCTTCGGAACATTTTTGGGCTGCAAATGCTATGAAGTGTACAAGCACCGGACCGAGGAGTGCTACCCCTGCAGCGTCCGCCAGACGTTTGCCGACGGTCAGATGCACATCAAAGAAGGGGTTGTCACGTCCATCAAGGGGGAAGCGATCAACGTTCTTGTGCATACGGCGCCTATCTACGACGGTTCGGGCAAAATCAAATACGTGATGGAGATGAGCGCCAATATTTCACAGGTCCGGCAGCTGCAGTCTCAGCTCACCTCGATAGGGCTTTTGATCAGTTCGATCTCCCACGGTATCAAGGGTCTGCTCAACAGCCTGAACGGGGGCATATATCTCGTCAACAACGGCCTTGCCAAAGACAACCGGGACCGGCTGCATCAGGGATGGGAAATCGTTCTCAGAAATGTTTCACGAATCCGGAGCATGGTGCTGGACATTCTTTACTACGCAAAGGACAGGGAGCCCGACTATACGGATATTACGTGTGTTTCCATGGTGCAGGAAGTCGTGGATCTGCTGCGGGATAAGGCAAAGGAGCTGAACGTGAAGCTGGTAAACGAGACGGACGAACTGGCCTGCACTTTCGAAGCGGATTCCAAGGCTGTCCTTTCCATGCTTGTTAATCTGACCGAAAATTCACTGGATGCCTGCCGTATCGATTCCCGTAAACAAGACCATCGGGTGGCCATAAGCGCGACCGGGGACGTAGAGCGGGTATGCTTTACCATCGAAGACAACGGGATCGGAATGGACAGGGAAACCCGGGAGAACGCTTTTACCCTGTTCTTTTCGTCCAAGGGAAGCGAGGGGACCGGGCTCGGTCTTTTCATCGCCAATAAGATCGTGACGGCGCATGGCGGGAAAATTAAACTAAAATCACAGCGGGGAGTCGGCACAACCTTTTCGGTACATTTGCCCCGGATCCGGCCTGAAATTAATACTGCGGAAACCGTGGAAACTTCTGGCAATGCGGGAGACTGATCGGTATAAAAGACAGAAGCCCTGTTCAAAAAAACCGGAATCGGAATTCCGGTCGAAATGAATATATCGCCTTAGAGCCCCAATACCTGAGGAGGCACCAAAATGGCAGAAAAAAAGAACATTCTCATCATAGACGACGAGCCGGACACGCTGACGTACTTTTCGAGCTTGCTTCAGGATGAGGGATTTGAAACGACGATTGCGGAAAACGGGGATGAAGCTTTAAAGAAGGTGGCGGAAGCAAAACCGGATCTTATCACCCTGGACATTACAATGCCGGAGACCTCAGGAGTCCGGTGTTACCGGACGCTTCGGGAAAACGAGGCATACAAGGACATTCCGGTGATAATGGTTACGGGAGTTTCTGAAAAATTTCAGGATTTTATCTCTTCACGCAAGCAGGTGCCGCCTCCCGACGGCTATCTTTCAAAACCTGTAGACGAAAAAGAGCTTATCGATCTGGTTCGCAAACTAATGGCTTGAGTTTCCAGCCCACACTCCCGGTTCGCCTGTCAGGAAGCTCTGAATATCGTCTTCAAATATCTATTTTTTGCATCGGCCTGCGCGTGCCGATTGCCTCGTTGCATACCAAAAAAATTCCACATGAAGGCAGTAGTGTGGTATAAGTGTGCGTTGGTTAATATTTAATCTGCTTAAGAAATGAAGCAATGGTTCCGAGACACGATGCAAGGACGGCAATCCCCCCGAATTCCATGCAATTCAACGCATCGTCATTAAAAGAATTTCACGGGGAAAACGTGCCCCGCAGCGTATGTCAGTTAAGCAAATGTCTCTTTGTCGGTTCTCTAAAAATATGGACAACACTAAGCTGTCCCGGCTTAGTGAAAAGATGACCTTGGTCGGAGGGTTTTAGAATGGGTAAAGTAGCTATTGAAACGCTGGCGGAAGATATGTTTCAGATGGTCACCGAATGTGCCGGTAAAAAGAACCTCAAGGCCGGCGACCTCACAAAAGCGATGATTGCCAAGCACGGCGAGGATGCCTGCGATAAGGACGATTGTAAAAAAGCAATCAGAATACTTATGGATTCCGGCCGATGCGTTTACAGCTATATGGGCGGATCGTATATTGTGCTTCCCCCGAAAGAGTAAATCAGCCTGGTATAATATATTTGGCGGTCGGGATGGTTTACAGAAACGGATTCCGGGTTTCTGTGCCCGCACGATAGCCTCCCTGAACCTGTAAAACAGGCCTTGCGTGTCGGTTAGAGTTTTTGGAACATGAAGTTGCCGCCGTTTTGAACGATTACAACAATTCTCTCGAGGATAAGGTCGAGTCGAGCGGAACGGTTCAAAAACCGGAGAAGCTGGGAAAAGGCGCAAACCTTTAATTCTTCGAGTTTTAAGCTTACGGGCCCTGGCGTTTTTCTGTATTTCCAGGGCCCGAAGCATGATTGCAGGAATATGATGAATGCGCTCCTATATGTAATCTCCTATGTTTCCATCCTGGTTTTTCTCGTAGCCTGTATTTTCCGCGCCCTCTCCTATGCCCGAACTCCCATGCACCTTCGCTGGGAGCTGTATCCCGTTCCGCATGAAGCGCCTGGAAGGGCGAGTTACGGCGGATCCTATTACGAAGAGCCGGAATGGTGGACCAAACCGAGCCCGCGGAATTATCTGGGAGAGTTAAAATCCATGGCGGCCGAAATTCTCTTTCTCAAGGCCCTCTGGGAGTTCAACCGCAAACTCTGGTATCGCTCCTTCCCGTTTCATTCCGGTCTGTATCTTCTTATTTTTTCAGTGTTTGTGCTCTTGATTTCGGGATTGGCCTCCATAATTTCGCCTGTTTTTATGAAGGGCGTTATCGGGATCTTTCTCCTGTCCCTGTACCGGTTTACCGGAGCAGTCGGGATAGTCCTGAGTATCTGGGGAGCTCTCGGACTGCTGGTTATGCGCGTAACCGATCCCAAAATGAAATACTACACAACTCCCGGGGATATTTTTAATCTCGTGTTTTTCATTGCGGCCTTCGGAACGCTGGCTGCCGGTTTTCTTGCAGGCGCCTCCGAGGCGTCTGGAATGCTGGCGTTTACCAGCGGGCTTCTGAGGTTCGACACCGGTATTGAGACTTCCGGGTTGTTGACGACAGGACTGATACTTACAGGATTATTGGTCGCGTATATTCCGCTGACGCATATGTCCCATTTTATAGCCAAGTACTTCACGTACCACAATATCCGATGGGACGACTCTGCGAACCGTCGCGGTGGTAAAATTGAAATAAGGCTGGCGGAATGCCTGGCCTACCGGCCGACCTGGTCGGCGAACCATATGGGGGCCGACGGAAAGAAGACGTGGGCGGAAATAGCTGCCAGTAATCCCGGGCAGGAGCCGAAGAAATGAAAGACAAGGTTAAAATAAAAGATTTGTCGAACCGGGAGAAGAAGCCCCTGGTTCATTTAGATAAAAAAGACCTCATGCCGCTGCCGTATCCTTTTGAGGATCCGGAAGATGAGCCTTCCTTTACCGAACTGTCCGAGCAGATCCGGGAAAAGTATGAGTGCGATCTGGACGACACTTGTGCGGTCAATGTTCCGAAGCCCAAAACAAAGGAGGAAGAGGATGCCCTGGTGGCAAAATTCCTTTCGGGACTGGAAAAGCTGTTTACAAAGGAGAATAACTGGACGTTTCTCCAGCCGCTTCTGCTTTCGATGGAGCATTGCGCTAAATGCCAGACCTGTTCGGAATCCTGCCATATTTTTGAAGCCAGCGGGAAAAACGAGCTTTATCGGCCGACCTTCCGTTCCGAAGTAGTGCGCAGGCTGTACTTCAAATACGTGAAGCACGGCGGCCTGCTTTCCGCCTGGCAGCATGGGGACATTAAAATCAACTGGCCCCTTGTCGCCCGTCTGATAGAACTGTCCTATCGCTGCAACCTGTGCCGTCGCTGCGCCCAGACGTGCCCCATCGGAGCCGACAACGGACTTGTCGCGCATGAATTGAGAAAAATCTTCAGCCAGGAAATGGGCATCGCGGCGAAGGAACTGCACGACAGCGGTTCGATGCTTCAGCTGAAGGTCGGATCCTCCACCGGGATGAACGCGGTGGTAGTTAAAGACAACATCGAGTTCATCGACGAGGATATGGAGGAGAAGACCGGCATCAAGGTGGAAACTCCATGGGATGTTGAAGGAGCCGATGTACTTCTAATCCACAATGCCGGGGAAATCCTGGCCTGGCCCGAAAATCCCGGGGCTTTTGCCGTGATTCTGAACGCCGCCGGGATCAGCTGGACTCTGTCTTCGGAAATCGCCGGCTACGATTCGATCAATTACGGGGTCTGGTACGATGATGCCCAGTTCGCCCGCGTTGCCGTCAAACATGCAGAAGCGGCAAAAAAGCTGGGAGTCAAAAAAATAGTTCTGGGAGAATGCGGCCATGCGCATAAGGCGTTGACGGTCATAGCGGATCGTGTGCTGACAGGGGATCTCAATATCCCGCGGGAAAGCTCTATGACGCTCCTTCGCGACATCGTCATGAGCGGCCGCCTCAAGCTGGATCCCGGCCGCAATGATTTCCCGGTTACTCTCCATGATCCCTGCAATATGGTACGTTTGATGGGTGTTGTCGAGCCTCAGCGCGAAATAATCCGCAAAATCTGCCCCAAGTTCAGGGAAATGACTCCGCACGGAGTGGACAATTACTGCTGCGGCGGCGGAAGCGGATTCGCCATCATGAGCGGCAATAATTTCCCGGATTGGCGCTTCCAGGTGGCCGGACGAAAGAAATTGCAGCAGATCCTCGATGCCTTCAGCGACTGCATGGACCCTTCGATCCCGAAATACCTGTGCGCTCCCTGCAGCAACTGCAAGGGGCAGCTGCGGGATCTTCTGGCATACTACGATATGTGGAACAAGCACAAAATCCTTTACGGCGGTCTGGTGGAATTGATCGTCAACGCAATGGAGGATGTGAAGCCTGGATTTATCGAATGGGAGTGGCATTAGCCCGCGTCCCGAACCGGTCTTTGAATCCGTCACTGTGTCATAGGGATCCGTTCGGGTGACCCGCTTTATTGAAATCGATATATAATTCCCTCAGTAAACTGAGATAAAAGGTCTATCAAGCCTATGGCGGACAGTTCCTTGCAGATGCAGCCGGGGACCGTATTCCTTGTCGGGGCGGGGCCCGGCCATCCCGGCCTGATAACCCGATGGGGGTATGATCTCCTGCAGCGGTGCGACGCTGTCGCCTACGACGCCCTGATTCCGATGGAGCTGATTTCCGGCTTGCCCGAAAGAGTTGAAAAATATTATGTGGGCAAACGGGCAGGGAAACATTCGATGCCTCAGTCTCAGATAAATGAGCTGCTGGTGGCTCTGTCCAGGCGAGGGCTGCGTGTCGTTCGATTAAAAGGCGGGGATCCATTTGTTTTCGGCAGGATCGGGGAGGAAGCCGCGTATCTTTCTGCCGCCGGCATTCCCGTGGTTATGGTTCCGGGAGTGACGGCCGCATCGGCAGCGGCGGCAATGTCCGGATTTTCCCTGACAACGCGTCAGGAGTCTTCGTGGA
>CAZPHK010000155.1:0-11529 GCA_964586015.1 uncultured Acidobacteriota bacterium
GCCCCTGCGGCGCTCGGAACGCGGCCCGCTGTACTTTTACCACGGGCTGATAGGGGCAATCCCTGGAAAAGGACGACGATCTGGATTTTGTGAACAAGGATGGTAGCAAGTCTCTCCTGGAAAAATCAACGGCGGATGATTCTGATTGCCGGGATTCCACACTCACGGAGGTGGAGAGTAACAGACCGCGGAAAGCAGATCATGGCAGCATCATTGTGTTTGAGAGATGTTGCTTTTCCTGAACTCTTTCGCAAGAATATTGCTGCCTGATTTATCTTGCAGAAAAACAGGTATGTTATAGGAAAGGCCAGGTGGACACCTCCCTGTGTTTGTGGGGCTTTACCGACTGTAATACCTGTATAAATACCTGCCCCTATGAGGCAATAGAGGTCCGATGGAATGAAGAAGCCTATGAATCCTTTCCGGGCGTTGATCCCGAAAAATGTAACGGCTGCGGCGCCTGTGAGGCGGTATGCCCCACCGGAGATCTGAAAGCCGTAAAAGTCCGGAAAAAGAATGATCGAATTATCCCGCCCCGGGCAGCGGGGTATCTGTAAAAGGGTATTATGGAATTTTATATTGATAAAAATAGTCCCGTTCCCGTCATTAAGCAGATTCAGGAGCAGATAAGGCTCTCTATCGCTATGGGCGTTCTTAAAAGAGGCGACATTCTTCCGACAATTCGCGAAGTCGAAAAACAGACGGGCATCAATCGAGGGCAGGTTCACCGGGCATACCTGGCCTTGCATCAGTCCGGCCTTCTTTCTCCGACTTCCGGCAAGAGAATAGCCGTGGCCGTATCTGCAGCCGCTTCGGATTCCGTCAACAAAAAATGTCAGGAACTGACCCGGGAGATAATAAAACAAATCCAGAAGATCGGAGTGTCCCCGATCGCTTTTACAAGGTATCTCAGCCGGCAAGTACAGGAAGAGGAGCGCAGGTCTCCGTTTATTGCATATGTCGATTCGGATAAAGAAAGGGCTCTTCGAAGGGCGGAACAGGTGTCCCGATTATGGCAAACCTCCATCGTCGGCTTATCATTGGACGAATTCAAGGCTTCCCCTGTCCATGGCAGCAGACTTAGGAAGATTCTTGTAAATCATCTTGCTATCGACAGCGTCAGGCGTGTATCCCGTGGAAAGAGAATGGACATTATTCCCATTGAGATTTCCTATACGAAAGAAACGATCCGGGCGCTGAAAAAGATACGAGCCTCCTCCATACTCGTTCTCCTCCCGGATCATGCCGTATCCAGCGCTCATTTCATTGTGGAGCAGTTGCGCAAATGGATTCAACGCAAAGATGCGAACATCTCCTGGGCGGAAATCGACGAATCGGCCGATTTCAGAAACCTGCTGAACGACTCTCAATACGACCGAATTCTGGTATCGCCCGGCGCTCAGAACAAAGTGCCCAAGACACTGCATCGGAATTCGCGCATTTTTCTATTGCAGATGGAATTGGATCGGGAAAGCCTTGAGATCGCCAGAATCAGGGCGGGCGTCATCATTTAGAGATTCAGGACTAAAAGCCCGTGATAAACGTACCGTGGACCTGCGTTCCGAGGGACGCAGGCTGATGCTGCGCAATGCAGAGATACCACAGAGTCATCGTGGTTCTCCATTTTCCCGACATATCCAATATTGTGCGATTTGTCCAATAATCGGCTCAAGCTGGAGCAATAGAATTGCTAGGAGCACGGTAATCACATAGCGGGTTCCAGGGAGGGATGTAAACTCAAACGAAGGAATGACTACTCGTTCCTTTCATAGTTGTAGCGACGTTTTTCCGCATGCCCGGAACGAAGCTGCGCTGTCGGTTTAAAATGGACCAATACTTGATGTCTGATCTGGTTTTGATCCTAAGGGCTCGCGCCAAAATGTAAACTTATTTTTGCGCGAACCCTAACCGTTTCGAGAGGAGGCAGGACTGCTTCCGGCCACTCCGCATGATTGCCGCACAATGAGGTTCGGCTGAGCGAGAATATCGCGTGGAGGGGATTTCGGATTTTCTATACGTTCAAGCATTACCTGCATGGCGATGTTGCCGATTTCCACGCATGGTTGGTGAATCGTAGTCAGGGCCGGATGCAACAGTTCCGCGTAACGGACGTCGTCAAATCCGGCCACACGAATTTCTTGCGGGATCGAGTATCCAAGCGCATCAAGCGTTCTCATCAAATTGGCGGCAGTCAGGTCGTTGGCGCAAATGATTGCGGTCGCTCCACTCGCCATAATCCCCCGAACAAATTTTTCATCCGTAGGCTCGCCGCAGTGAATCCATTGTGGATCATGGGGGGTCCCTCTGGCCAGCAGAGCTTCTCTATATCCGGCGATTCGCAGCGTCACCGTTGGCGCGGAATCAGGTCGTGCGAGGAAATCGATCCGCCTGCATCCGAGCTTTATCATATGGTCCGTAATCAGAAAACCGGCCCGGCGATTATCGATGCCCACGAGATCGAACCGGCTCCGCTGGGGGAAAGCCACAATATCCCTGTCCAACAACACGATAGGGATCCTTGCTGATTCCAGGGCAGCAATAACGGATTGATTTATCCGATCCTTGTCTTTAGTCAATTCCAAAGGTGCGAAAAACACTCCGGCTACATTCTGGCGAATGTAGCTGTTGCAGACCTGTTCTATCAATAAAGGGTCCGCCGCTCCTCGCTTATCCCCGAAATCGCCCCATAAAAGGGTGTGGTGTTGTCTCTGTGCGAGACGAGCCAGCTGGGCGCAAATGGGTTCAAAGATTTCGGTGCTGCCGAGACCGGGTATCAATAGCCCAAAAAGCCACGATTCGTCCGATTTCCGTGCTTTGCGCACGTAGGTGCCCGAACCGACTTTACGCTCTACCAGTCCTAAATTCTGGAGATCCCGCAGAGCGCGGGCTACAGTGGGACGGGATGCAGTGAATTGTGTAACCAGTTCGGCTTCAGAAGGAAGGCGTTCGCCTTCTTTGAACTTTCCCGATTCAATATCCGACAGAACATGCTCAAAAACTTCACGATGCTTGGTGCGTCGGATCGCGGGTTTTTCATGTTCCATGGATGATTTAATTCGGTACTTGTTCATGGATTCCCCCTGGTATGAAAATTGATATTACAAATCCAACCGGGAATATGTCAATACAACTTTTTCTTAAGAGGGAAGCTCGAATATAACGAATGCTCAGAAGAGGGGCTTATTCCCCGTAACTTTTTGCTTTTAAATGATATATATTTATATTGTATTGTAAGAAGGCTGGATGAAATCTCCGGCCGGAAGAATGTTTGTAGAAATAGTTCGTTCTGATTATTGACATTAATCTGGCATTTATATCAAATATGATCTGACATTATACTGAAAGTGGCAAAAATGAATCCTATATTTTTCGTGGGAATCGGAGAAGTACTGTTCGATGTCTTCGAAGACGGAACCGAGACACTGGGTGGGGCTCCTCTGAATGTTGCCGTACACGCCCATCAATTGGCAGGGCAACTCGATATCGGCCATGGAATCATTGCAAGTTGTGTCGGTACGGATCAGAGGGGATACAAAATCCTTGATGCCCTCCAGCAGCTTCGGATGTCGACTCAGTATGTCGGAACAGACTCCCGTCACCCGACCGGTCTGGTATCGGTCTTCATGAAGAACGGAGAGCCCGGTTACCAGATAGAGACTGGAGCCGCATGGGACTTCATGACCGACACACCGGCACTCGAGGGATTAGCCGGCCGGTGTTCGGCCCTATGTTTCGGCAGTCTGGCTCAGCGGTCCGTTCTATCAAGAGAAACAATTCGAAGCTTCCTGAAAAATGCTCCGCAGGCAATCCGTCTTTACGATGTCAACCTGAGACAAAACAAACTGACCGGTGAAGCCGGATATTCCCCGGAAATTGTGGATTACGGCTGTCGGGCAGCGACTATCATTAAAGCAAACCAGTCCGAACTATTCACGATTTTCGATCTGCTGGGAATCACCCGGCCTGCCGATCCAACTCCTGACGGGATCCGGCACGGGATGGAAGTTCTTCTTGAACGATTTCCTGCTCGAGCGATCGTTATAACCCGGGGAGCCGAAGGAACCCTGGCTCTGGACCGCAATGGAAGGTTTGATCAGAGTGTACCCTCCGTAATTGAGGGATCGCCTCATCCCGTTGGCGCGGGCGACGCTTGTTCGGCAGGAATCCTGTTTGGAATCACTCTGGGCTGGGACCTCCATACAACAATGGAATTGGCCAATCGAATGGGGGCGGATGTCGCCGCCCATGCATCGGCTACGCCACCCCTGTCCCGCGACACATTGAATTTTGCACGTTCGCTATTGCCCTATAACAAATCCGTGGAAACTGTTCTCCTCGCTTCAACCGCCGCGGCGGACTGAATGGCCCGGGTTAACGCTGGGACGCAAGGAACTGCTTAGGGGCGGCGCAAAAATAAGTTTACATTTTGGCGCGAGCGCCGGGCGGGCAGATGCTAGGCGCCGCGACGCAGGCAATGTGGTTCATTGTCGAGGAGCGGCAACGCCGCAGATGCCCGCCCGCCGCCGCGCCCCGGAGGGCGGCCGGCTCCTTTATATGCAATATGCTATGATGCTTATTCATTGATTTTTAGACCACAGGAGCCGGCCGCAAAATGTGAAATTATTTTTGCGCCGGCCCTTAACGCAAAGCTGTTCGAAAACTTGCTTCGTTCCGTTGTGCTACCTGTGCCGGAAGGCGGAGACGAAAAATGTCGCGCGCGCTGAGCAAAAAGCGAAAGACGCGATTGCCCGGCGGCCGGCGAGAGGCATTGCTCCGGCCGCCGTATTCAGGATTTGAGCGATCGGTTATTTCCCGGCCTTCTTGGGGTGTTCGTTAAAGAACCGGAACACATCGGGCATCGCGCCGGCGATGATGCCGCCATGATCGAGGCCGGGCACTTCCTTCCACTGGACGTCAAGGCCGGCGGCTTTGAGTTGCTCGGCCATGGTCCGCCCGCTCGCGCCCAGAGTGTCCTGGCTGCCGGCGGTGAAGTATAGTGGGATGTCTTTCAACTTTCCCTTGGGATCGGGAGAACCGAAGCCGGCGAGGCAGGCAACGGCCGCCCAGATCGGGGCGTATTTTTCGCCGAGATACATCGCGCCGGCGCCGCCCATGGAGTGGCCCATCAGGAATATGCGGTTGTCGTCGATGTTGAATTCCTTGCGGACCAGTTCAAGAACTCTCATGGTGTCGATTTCGCTGAGTTCGGAGACTTTGGCCGGGTCGGTCTCCCTGGTCCCGCCGATGGCCGGGCCGCCGCCGCCCGGTTTGGCACTGGGAGCGCCGACGCGGGGCGGGCCGGTTTTGGGGCCGGGGCCGCGGCGTCCGCCGAACATGTTTGTATTGCCGAATGGGGCGGTGGGGCTATACCCCATCACGCCGACGAGGATGTAGCCGTTTTTTTCCGCCTCATCGATACAGCCGGAGCGCATGAAGGTGCCGTAGTTCCCGCTGTATCCATGCAAGGCCAGGACCATGGGAGCCTTCTGGCCTTTGGTGATTTTTGAAGAGACAAACACAGCGTACGGCATGTTTTCGCCGGTTTCCTTGAAGCCATACTCGCGGATTTCCACGCGATCGTCGACCGGATCGTGGGCTGCGTAGCGTGTTTGTCCGGCGGTTTGACCCACCGGGGGGCTGGTGACTCTGGAAACCCCTGGCGCCAGGGGTTGGGTTGTCGGGGCAGGCGCGTTCTGCGCATTCGCCACGACCACCAGACCGATGGAGAAAGCCGCGCATAACAATGTATCGATTATTTTTGCCATAATCTATTTCCTTTCATGATCATAGGATATAGGGATGGCAGGCGATCAGCAAGTTATGGGGGTTTAACCCGGGTTATTCCGCCGATATCCACCCGTGACGCATTATAAAACGCAATGCCTGTTCCGGCCATTCCTTCACGGTTTCATCATTCAAATTCGCACCCATCCCGAATCCATGCTGCGCAATATCCTCCAAGTGCATTTCTACCGGCACGCGAGCCTTAAGGCATGCCTCGTAATACAACAAAGAATTTTTCACCGGTACGAGAAAGTCGTAGGTTCCATGGACAATAAACGCAGGCGGGGTGTCCTGTGTAACGTGCTTCCAGGGCGACAGGGGTTCGTATAAGTTCGTGTCATCCTGCGTAAGATTCGTTCGGGAGCCCCGATGCGTGATCGCGTCATCCGTCAAGTCAATCACCGGATAAAGCAACAGCGCAAAGGCCGGCCTGGCACTCAGACTGTCAATCGCGTCCGGCACATAGGGCGCTTCAGGCAGCAGCTTGTTGTCATAAAGCGTAGCCAGCATAGCCGCAAGATGTCCTCCTGCCGAACCTCCAAAAACACCCACCTTTTCGGGATCCACGCGATATTTTTCCGCATTCGCCCGAATTAACCGCATTGCACGTTGTGCATCCAGGAGTGTCGTCGGATAGTGGTATTGAGGACCGTGCCTGTAGCGCAGCACAAACGCTGCTATGTTATGCGACTTGAAGAACTCTGCAATCGTTGCTCCTTCACCAGGCACGGTCAACATGGAATAACCGCCTCCCGGACAAAGCAGCACGCCGGCCCCCGTCGTCTTGCTCGAATCGGGAATGTAAAGATCGAGCGTAGGCTCCATCGGATTCAGTTCGTTTTCCGTGCCCTCCATTACGTTGGGTGTCTTTTCGTACAACTTGATACGATTCACGTTTGCCGGCGGAGTCATGCTGACCATTACATTTCCACCCCTGCCGGAACCGACAGGAGCCGCCTTCCCTGTCCTTCCTGCTCCGCCGCCGTTTTCAGGCGCTTTCTGCGCAGAAACCGTCATTGCCGTGCAAAGCGACACTACCGTACAAACGAGCAATATTCTACCGAACTTAAACATGGCAATGTCTCCATAAACTGGGCCGAAAAGATGAATAAACGCTCTTGCGTTCAGCGGTCCCTTTTTCCTGGGAGTAACGGATTAACGCGTCTGTCTGGCGTCATCTATAAGATCCAGGAGGCCGTTGACGATGGCGCTTTCCGCATATCCGGGCTTGCATCGCGACGACAGCACCTCGAAAGTCTGGTAGCCGAATGCGGCGTCATTCGGAACATATCCGGAATTGCCGCTTCCATTCGCCATCGATACAAAAATGGATCTGCCAACGGGGGACTCCCTCTTGAATCTCTGGGCGATCATGTTGAATATTTCAGCGTTGCAGCCCCCGATCGCAATGTCGTCTATCATCAGAAGGCTTAATCGGAGCTGGACGTCGGGTCCGTCGGTGTATGTGGCCTCGACTCCCGCCCGCCCCTGCCCCTGCCTGGTGCGACCGGGGAAGCGGATCATTTTTTGGGCCCCGAATATTCTGCCGTCGGCGGACAAACGATTCGTCTCGCGCATCACGCGCTTGACTTCCTCTCCCAGAAATTGGCCCATGGAGAGGATCATCTGCTTTTGCTGGTCCAGCAGCTTCTTGACCGTGGGATCCTGTTTGTTCAGGCCCTGTCCTCCCGGGGGCATGGCATTGCTGATGTCCTGGCCGCGTTTGGCGTAATCCTTGATGCGTATATCACGCAGATCAAACGTCTGCTGGAAGTAGATCGGATTCTGGTCGCCCTGCGCTCCGGTGGAAAAAAGCGCCACAATCCTGTCGTCAAAGGAGTCCTCGATATACCGGGAGGCCGCACCGGGAAAGTCACCGCTGAGCATGTCGGTGTTGCCGGTAACCACAGCATGGCAGGCGTAGTTGTAATAGGCCGCAATCGGCTCGCCGTCGGTTGTTTCGAACTTGATCACCGCCACGGTCTTGTCCGACGGGCCGTCGTAGTTGGCGCCCTCCCACCACTTGTTGGTCTTGCGGTCGATGATGTTGCGGTTGACGTTTATGTAGGAAACACCCGTGCCGTAACCGATGCGCGCAGGCTGCAGTTTTTGCTTGGCTGCCTTTACGACGCTGAATACCTGATCTGCCGATCCTCCGAACGCGCTGTGAGTGTGCGTCGGGTTCATGATCAGATTCTGGGCGGGGATGCCCAACTCTTTTTCGATTCTCTGCGACACTGTCCTCCACACCTGTTCTCCAAGCATCCCCGTATCGACAGAAACCAGGGCCGCGCTGGTGGCGCCGTTATCGATCACGATCGCCCTGGCGTAGATGTGGTCCAGGATTCCCTCGATGTTTTTCGGCAGCTGAGCGGGCGTGATATCGATCTTAGCGGCGCCGGCCCGGAAAGAAGCGGCAGGGGTTTGCGCAAGAGCCGCACAAGAGAGCATCGCCGTCAGAGTTGTCAGAAGAATGCTATAAAGTGTTCTCATTTCCTACTCCATTGTTTCAGGATTACACCTCCCGGTATTCGCTGGAATCCAGCTTTGCCAGATGGTCCCGGGCCGGGTTATATATCCAGTTAAGCAGCAGTCCGGTAAAAAGAAGTGCCGCGAACAGGGAGGCAAGGACAAAACCGTATTTGGGATGCCCGAACAGGTCGCTGACAGCAGCCATCGCGAGCGGTCCGAGGGCGGCGGCGGCACAGGTGAAAAACAGGATCACGCCGGCGACCGCTCCATGCTCCGTTTTTGGAAAACAGCTGATACCCTTGGAATTGAGCGTCGGATAGATCATGGACATGAAAAGCCCCGAAAGCGGCAGGAGCCAGATGGCGTACGCGAGACCGCCTGCGATGGAACCGGCGAAGCAGACAAGAATCGCTCCACTGAAAAGAGCCATGACGGACGTCCAGTTGCAGTGTGCGAGTATCCATGTGCCCAGGAAACGGCCGACGGCACGGAGGATAAAGAACACTGTCAGGGCGTATGCGGCCAGAAAGGCGTAAGAGCCCGAATAGTCCGCCAACAGCGTCGGCATCCAGACGTAAATGGCGCACTCCGCCGCAACGTACAGAAAGATTCCGAGAGAAAATCCCAGGGCGTATGGATTTTTCATCATGCCTATTGTGCGCCTGAAGTCGATCGGTTCGTCGACAGTCTTCACCGTTTTGGGATATTTCACCAGCGTGGCTGTTAAGATCAGCAAAACGCAAATGGTTCCTGCGACCACGTACAGCCATTTCCATGATAGCCCGGATGCAAGGAGCTTTGTCACGATTGCGGGGCCGATGATGGCCCCCACGGCAAAGAAGCCTTCCACCGTATTCATTGTTGCCGTATGTTCCGAGGCAGATCTTGATATATCTCCGACAAGAGCCAGGGCTCCCGTCTTGAAAATCCCGATCGCGGCACCGGAGATGACGAGCAGAGTGACGAAGAACAGAAAGGTATTTCCCACCGCAAATAGATAGGAGTTCAGTGCGAACAGGACGAGCCCCAGAATGATTGTTTTTTTTCGTCCGAGCTTATCCGCCAGATACCCCAGGGAAATTCCGGCCAGCGCGATCGCAATCATGGGGGCATAATGAAACGCCCCGGCGGCCGTATTACTCAGGTGAAATTCCCTGATGATCTCGGGGATGATTTCACCGACGGAATCCGTGGTCATGGCAAACATCATGAACATCAGAAATGTGAGCCATTTGATCGCCGCTAAATTGTGTTTCGGTGCATTCGGAAGGCTCATGGCGATACCTATCTATAATCGATCGTTAAGGCCGAAGTATCCGGGATGGCGATATGTTGTATTTCTCCGGCCGGCCCCGTTCCCGTAATGGAAGCGCTCGGGACGGCCAGATCCGCTTCCAGCTTTATCCAATCTTCCTGCCCTTGCCAAAGGATTTCAATCCGGCTTTCCGTCGGAGCCTCCACTCGGAATTCCCCCCCAAACGCAGGATGCGTATTTCGGAGGCGGATCAATTCGATCTGTTTGCGCACCAGCGGCTT
Source organism: uncultured Acidobacteriota bacterium (assembly GCA_964586015.1). Taxonomy (GTDB): domain Bacteria; phylum Acidobacteriota; class UBA6911; order UBA6911; family UBA6911; genus UBA6911. Next base: position 9,793 of record CAZPHK010000155.1, read on the forward strand.
TCCGAGCGCGGTTTTAATTTCAGCGGTCTCATAATAATGCCGGTTGATATCGCGTCCCGTTCCGGTGCGGGAGAGGAGATCCATGTCGTTCGTGCCTCCCATAAGACCGACGTAATACACCTGCGGGATTCCGGGCGCGAAGAACTGAAGGGCCCGGGCGATCAGGTACTCGGTTTCCCTGCCTCCCAGGGCATCCAGGAAAGTGCAGTTCACCTGGTAGAGATCCAGGTTGCTGGCGGCGGCCCCGGTTGCCTTTTTACTCTGGCCCCGGCTTCGCTCGTGGATCGTTTCCACGAGGCTGTCGATTTCCGCAGGTGAGAGAAGGCCCGGGGTGCCGATTGGATCGGCGCCCGCATCGATGACGCCGATGCCGTCGTGCGTGTCCAGGACAGTGACGGCATTACGGGGACTGATGGAAAGCCATTTCACCAACGGGCGGGCATCGGCGTTAAAAAGTGCATGTAGAACCAGCGGCGGCAGTGCAAAATCGTATACCCAATCGACCTTTTGGGCTATCTCGATCTGCTTCATATAATGGCTGTGAATTTCGACGAGAACTTCAATGCCCAGCGTACGGGCTTTTTCCGTCAGTTCGGCAATAAAGTCAAAGGTTTCCGGGATCATAAAGCAGCTGGTCCCGGGTTTTTTGATCGCATATCCAACGGCGTCGAGCCGTATCATCTTTATGCCCGCAGTCTGAAACTTCCGAAGGATCGAATCCAGGTAGGCTTGCGCGTGAGGGTGGCGGACGTCAATATCCACCTGTTCCGGATTGAATGTTGTCCAGAGCAATTTCCTCTCGCCTGAGGCCAGTGTTACGAGGCTGAAAGGAAGAGAGGGCCGCGGTCGGTAGATAGCCAGAAGATCCGATTCGCGCGCACCCTGCGGGAAAACGCTGTCGAAAGTGAGAAACATGCCCGCGTATTCCGAATGAGAACCCTTTTGGGAATAATCAAGAAATTGCGGGGATGAAGAGGAAACGTGGTTCACTATGAGGTCGGCAACAAGCTCAATTGTACGGCTCAAGACGCGCACATCTTCCCAGGATCCAAGGCGCGCGTCCACCCGGGTGTGGTCGATCGGGTCGAATCCTGCATCGGCTCCGTCAATAGGAGTGAAAAATGGCAACAAATGTACTCCGCCGAATACGCCGTCCAGAGAACCATTCAGAAGAGTGTTCAACTCGCCGAAACCTCCGCCGGACATGCGGTCCACGTATGCAATAAGCTGAACCAGGTTTTTCATTATCTGCCTTTTTCGGTTCCTGAGGCTTGTATCTATCCGAATAAAGTCACAACTTTAAGCAAATGAATATTACAATTACATGGCAATCACTATCAGAATGTTTCAACTTGTGTCAATGCATTTTTCCATAGCGGCCACCCTCCATCTTTAGATAAAAGCTATACAGGACGAAATTTAGCTGTGATTTCATGGAACAATTCCACTCCTGGAAAAGATGTTCAATGAAATGAATTATAAAGCCGATATAATGTAATTACATATTATATGTATATGTAATATTTTATTCTTGATAGATATTCATTTCCAGAAATAGCATGGAAATCCGGTCCTCTTTCTCGTCGGGGCTACATTGGGTTAATCCAGGTTATAAGAAAGGAAGGTCAATGAAATTCATCAAAGAAGCAGGCATACCGGCTTGCATCCTGTGCCTGGGGCAAGCCTTGATGCCCGCAAGTTTCGCGCAAATGCCGGCAAAGGGCGCGGGACCTGATC
>CAZPHK010000156.1:0-11383 GCA_964586015.1 uncultured Acidobacteriota bacterium
ACCATGGCTCGGAGATTGGCCCGCTTTCCGCCGGCCAGGCTGAATTCCTTCAGGTCGATCAACGCTTCTTCGGCCAGTTTCAAAGACTGCAGCCCAAGTCTGCCGTATATTGGAAGCATTTCATCCGCAGCCTCGTAAATACAGGGCGTCCACCCGTTTCGACGGCAATAATCCGTGTATTCGCGTACGCTTGCTTCAAAATCCTCCTCCGCCGCCAGAGGATCCCCGCATGCAATGGCCACGGATCCTCTCGTTGAAAAGGCAACAAGCGCCCGGTTCCCGGCGGCCAGCAGGTGATGCTTGTCGTCCTGTATTGCAAAAGCGGAAAGAGAATGCCGGCTGTAATTTTTAAAGATGCTTTCTACAACTTCCGCCGGAGCCGCCAGCCGTTTGCGCTGAATCACCGGCCTCAGCAGCAGAACCAGAATGTATAGGCGGGCAAGCCATCCTGCCGCCTGGAGAGAACCGAGAAAATGCGCCGCATGCGGTGTGATCGGATCCATTCCGGGCCTTGCTATAAGAATCCCGCAGCGAAACGCCTGGTTGAGAGGATTGGATCCGGGGTGCCAGAAAATCTGTTCGCGCATGTCGGTCAGCCCGATATAGCCGTATATTAAAATAAACAGGGCGAGAATCGGCACCAGAACCAGTGCGTTGCGTATTGAGGCAGGATCGCTGCGGGCACGGAATCGATGCCGGAAAGATATCAGGTAAGCCAACAGCAAACCGGCCGCCAGGGAATGATGAATGTCGAGGGCCCGGGTTACGTGAAGCAGCAGAGAAAAAGAGACAACGGTTGTTGTGATGTACCAGGCCAGTTCTTTCCTTCGTGCCAGGCTGCGCGTGACCTGCAGCAGGGCTATTCCTGAAAACAGCATCAACGGCCGGCTGTTCTGCGTGACTTCCAGAGGGAGCCAGCTCTGGATGACGTGCATCTGCGCGGCGGAGCGCGGCCAGATCGCCGAAATTACGTCGATGAATCCTATGAATCCGGTCAGGGCCGGGATGAGGCTGTGAAGATCGTCCACCCGCAGCATCCGCTCCCTGCGCGTTCTCTTCAGAAGCCGCAGCAGCAAAATCGCCGAGGCTATTCCCATGAAAGCCAGCATGGCCCAGGTTTCATAGTGCCTGGCGTTTGCGAACAACGCTTCAGCTCCCGCCCCGAGATAGAATCCCAGAAACCCGACCGGCAGAGCCCAGATTATCCCGGACATCAGGTTCAAAACAGTGAAGCGGGACGGCGACATTCCCAGAGCGCCGCATGCCGCCGGTATAAGTATACGGAATCCGAAAATATATCGGTTTCCGAGCAGAAGCCAGTTCGCATGACGGCGAACCCAACCGACGGTCCGGACATACCTTTTGCCGCGTCCGAACCGGGCTTCCAGCCATTCGGTTCCCCGCGATCGGGCGATGGAATAATAAATTTGATCGGCCGCACTGTTGGCCGCGACGGCCAGCAGGAGGACTACGGGAAGGCTGAAAATTCCCTCATGCGCAAGATAGGAGGCCGCGACAAGGACGGCCTCCCCCTCGATTGCCACGCCCAGGAAAATAAGGACATATCCGTATTTTACAAGAAGAGCTTCCATCGAACCCCGTCCCTGTCAGAATGTTGGTCTGGAGCATTCTACCAAAATAGTCTGCACTATGATGCTGCTTGAATCCGGTTATTTCATTGATCTCGGGTCAAGCTCTAGGAGGCGGGTATTAGGATGATGACGGCATTAACCGGCATCCCGGCCTTCACGGCAGGAGAGCCTTTCCGTCAGAATCACCGAAGCACGGAAACCCTTTAAGAAACGTGGGTTAATGTCCTTTTTCAATTTCAGGAACAAAATCCTTTCGCATTTGACCGACTTCCAGAAACTTGCCAACCAGGAGGGTGTGCCTCTCCGCCGGGAAGCTCTTATAATCCACCTCCTGTAAAAAACTTCCGACGCTGCTTCGTATCACCTTCTGGTTTTTCCGATCCCCGGCGTCAATGACAACCGCGACAGGAGTATCGGGCGGATAATGCCTTTGAAGTTGAGCGAAGGTTTCCGCGTAATCAAGCAGCATCGTATAAAAAATCATGCTGGTGCCTGTCTCCATCAACTTTTCATTCGTATCGATGCGCCCCGGCCAATCCGCCATGGTAAGGATCACGGCACTGGTGTCATACCCGTAGGGCGGACTCATCTTTACCGCTGCGCTGACACATTGAAAAGCTCCGACCCCGGGAACGATTTCGGAGGGAGTGTTCTCGGGAAGCATTTCGAGGAAAAGGGTAAGACCGTACATCATCGGATCCCCGCTCTGCAGAGAGGCTACTGTTTTGCCCTCTTTCAGGGCGGATCGGATCCTGCCCATCAGCTGTTTGCGCAATTCCGCGGCATACTCCGCCTTTGCGCGCATTTTTTCGTTCCTGGCCGATCCGGGATCCATGCCGTAAAAGACGCGAAAATCGTGCGAGCAGTACCAGATCTCTTTCCCGGCAATGTAATCTTTCCACAACTCTTTCTCATAATTATTTTCAACCATAACGATATCCGATTCCCGGATAGCTTCAATGGCCCGCAGGGTAACCAGATCCGGCGCGGATCCCATACCTATGATATAGAATTTCCCCCCGGTTTCCGGTACTGAATCGTCTCCCGCTACATCCGGAACACACATTGACGCAAGCAGCAACAGATAAAATATTCCGCACAGTTTTCGCATTCCACAAACTCCTGTCACTCAATCTATTTGTTGATCCATTAGACGGCATATGGCAATGAAGCGCATGTCCGCAGTATTCCCGGTTTCCACTTTCTGAGCCCGGCCTCCTTTTGACGATCGATTTCGGATCACAAAATTCAAACCTGCCTGCGATGGATCCGCCGTCGCGAAAGGCGAAATCCAGAACAGATCCAAACCCGACCTTAAAAGAATGTCGTTTTTAACATACTATGTAATTTATAACAACAATCAACCGCAATAAAGCAAGGATTCATTCAGCAGGTGTGTCCTTTATCCATGCATATCGAGTTTCGACAATCGGTGAGAATGAGAAACTGCAGGTGGGAGAAACGGGATAAGCCCCGATATGGGGTTTTTTCTTAGTCGGCCAGGCGTGCGAGAAAAGAAACGCTAAAGATAAAAATACCGCCGGTCCGATTGGGGCAGGCGGTATTTTATATTCCGGGGGCGAACACGAGGTTCGCCCCTGCGAGGATCATCTGCCCAGTTTGCCTTTGGCGGCCATAAGATCGGCAACTTTCTTCATGCCCAATCCTTCAAGCGTGTTCCTGGTAGGCCATCCGGTGGCGACATCCCATCCTTCAAGCTCGTAGAAGTGAGTCTTGAACTGCTCCACTCCTTCCCTGTCCAGGTACAGATCGTTCTGGCTTTCGAAACTCCACTTCCCGTCCTGGTACACGGCTTTGCTGCCGCCCAGGGGGAAGGTGGCTCCGCGCATATGCATGAAGGGGGCGAACTTCTCCTGGTCCCGGTGACGACCCGCCATCACGCGTATCGCCCGCTCCATGTTCCAGATTTTTCTGCCTATCTCAATGGTGTCGGCAAGAGTATTCCGGCTTCCGGTGACGGCTTTATAGTAGCGGTGCTCCAGTTCCGGGCTTGGGCCGGCCGACCCTCCCGCCATAAAATTCGGCAGCAGCATTTCGCATATGGACATGGATTCATTGTAGAATCCGGCAAAACGCCTCGCCCAGGCCAGCATTTTGGCCTTGTACGGCGAATAGATGCCGGTTTTCCAGGCATCTTCGCCCTTCCAGGCATTGCTGAATATGAGGGGCTCCCCGTCGAAGGGCACAACTTTTTGGGCCATCGTTTCGACAAGCTGCTCGGCGGTATAGTTCGCGGGACCGCCGAAGCCTCCTCCTCCGCCGAGACCGAAGAATCCGTGCCACATGGGGTCCCCGGACATGAATATGTAGCTGTAGGCCCATTCCACTCCCGGAAGCGAATGATGCCAGCTCGCCCCCCAGGCGGGCAGACGCAGCGCTCCGGAATTCATATCCTCTTCCAGACGCCCCCACTTTTTGGCGGCTTCCAGAATCCCTTCCGCCAGGTCCGCACCGATCCCGATCCTCCGTGTGATCGCATCGCAGAAGGTTTCCCGGAAGTTCAGATTGTCCCATTGATCCATGGGCAGTGGATACGATTCTATTTGCTTTCCCGGCCCCAGAACGCCGAGTTCATACAGGTACTTGATATACCATCCCATCCCGGGTTCCATGGGCAATTGCCCCTTGAACGGCGGCGGGGCTTCGGGCGCGGGAATTGTGATGGCGCCTCCAAACTTGGTCGCCCAGGTGCAGATGCCCCATTTAATGGCGACATCGGCGCCCCGCATCTGGCCGCCGGGCTCGCGCCCCATGTACCAGTACTCGTCGGCGCACATCGATTCGCCGCCGTAATAGGAATTCCGCTTCCGGTCGGCATTGAGGCAAGGCATACAGCAGGACGCGCCCGCGGAAATCACGCCCCGTCCGAAATTGCGCGTATGCCAGAGCCGCGTATCCACGACTCCCGCCGGATCCGCGACTTCAACATCGCCCGTACCGATCACACTGACGGCCTTCAGGTTCTTCGATCCGAAGACACCTCCAAAGCCTCCGGTGCGCGCGCTGACTCCGCTGCCGTGAATCAGGGCCGCAACCCGCGAAATCGACTCCCCGACAGGGCCGATACAGACAATCTGGGGTCTTGCCGTCGTATAGCCGTCTTCTATCTGGTGCCATTCCTGGCCGAACCGCGTTCGGCCGGAGACGGCGGATGTAATCTCCCCCTGGGTTTCGAACGTATTCAACCCCCATAACCGGGCGCCGTCCTCAATCGTTACTTTGTCGTTGACGATATTGATCCATACGGGTTTGTCCGCCCTGCCGTGTATTACGACTCCGTCCCAACCCGCGAGCTTCAGCATCGTGGCAAACCTGCCGCCGAAACTGGTCCGGTGGAATAAGGGACTGGGAAAGGTCTCCGGCGCTATGCCGCAGACGCTGGTTCGGCCGCCGCCGGGAACACCCGTAGCCGCCAGCGGGCCGGACATCAATGAAATGACATTGCGCGGATCGAATGCATCCTGCAGATCCCAGTCGCCGGGAACAACGGCCAGGTCCCAGAAGATAGCCGCTCCCATGCCGACGCCGCCTCCGTACGCTTCATACTTTGCGGTATCGATCACGCCGATGTCTTTGGTTGTCAGATTGAGTTTCAGTATTTTTCCCGCATATCCATTCGCCATATCTACGCTCCTTCCTTTGCCGCCGGCTTGGGCGCCATCTGGGGGAAGCTCCTTTTCTGCGGCGGGGGCGCCAGGTTTACGTCGTATCCGTTAATGTCCGTCTGGAGTGGAGCTTCTTTAACAAGCTTCAGAGCTTTAGCCGGGCATGTTTCGACACATGCCTGCTTCCCTTCGGGGCCTCCCTTCTCACTCCAGTAGGGCGCATCCGCGCACAGGTCGCATTTGGTCGACTTTTTCCTGGTGGAATCCCATATTGTCCGGTGCGGCTTATGCGGACAGGACTGAATGCAGCGTTTGCAGCCGATGCATTTGGACTGGTCGATCCTCCGGACATTGCCATTGGCTTCATCCACATGGCAGGCGCCTGTCGGACAGTTCTGAACGCACAGGGGCGAAACGCATTGCCTGCACACCGACATGACGACATCGTAGGGATACGGTGTAAAGGAAGGAGCATCCCGGACAATTTGAATTCTGGACAGGGACGGATTCGCCTTACCCTCGTGCGTCATGGAACAGGCAAACATGCAGCTTTGACAGCCGAGGCACAGCCTGCTGTCGTAAACAATATATCCCGTCGATTTCGGAAAGGATATGGACGCTGCTGTTTGAGGAGATGCCGCAGCGGAAATTTCCACTGCGCCGACGCCTATAGTGCCGGCAGCGATGACAGCACCGCTTCCGCGCAGAAAATCCCTTCTCAATACGGTTTTCTTTTTGCTTTCGGCTTTTTTGGATTCAGCCATAGAGCGAACCTCTTTTCTTGAATTGTTGCGTTTACCGGCAATCCCAAAACTTCATATATGCAGTCAACGATTCCTCGTTTCGTGGATAAATTTTTTTCGGACATCACGTTTTATGGACACGAATTTTAACAATCATGACCGCGTTTTAACCACAAAATAACGACTTCAAGGATTGATTGTTTTTTGCATGCAAATACGCAGAGTAAAAGCCTCCGTTTCTCAACGCACTTATTCTTATAATATAAAGCATTATGGGCAAATAATAACAAAATAAATCCAATTATAACCAATACGGATTTATAATTCCATTTACATCAAACTTCTTTCAGTACATCCAGGCGTCACGGATCCGGGAGCGGGAAAATATATTTCATCCACGGGTGTTACTAACGTATAATTCGTAGCACTGTGCCCGGAATGGATCGCCGCTATTCTGCCGATGCTCCGGCCGTACTCGGGAAGCAATTCCCCGGCAGAATAAGTATTTAGAAACAAAGGACTTAATATGGACAAGAATCTTCCCAAAACCTATGACGAGGCCGTTGAATTCCACGGGCACTCCTGCCCCGGACTGGCCCTGGGATATCGGGTGGCATTAAAGGCACTGGAATGGCTGGATGCGAACCGTTCCGAGGATGAGGAAATTGTGGCCGTCGTTGAAAACGATTCCTGCTCCGTGGACGCCATCCAGGTGTTGACCGGATGCACTTTCGGAAAAGGCAATCTGATATTCAGGGACATCGGCAAACGAGGGTATACGTTCTACAACCGCGGCACGGGGAAAGGCATCCGGATTGTAGATCACTATACCATGTCCGAGTCGCCTCAAATTCAGGAGCTTAAAAAGGCCGTCTTTCAGGGCACCGCATCGGAGACACAGAAGGAAGAATGGAAGGTATTTTTCCGAAACAGCATCGACGATATCCTGAAAGCTCCCGAAAACAATATACTGACAATTACCAATGCGAAAGCCGTACTTCCGCCCCGCGCGCGTATCCTCGACTCGCTGACCTGCAGCCGCTGCGGGGAAATGGTAATGGAATCGCGCGCCGTGGCGACGGATTCCGGCGTGTATTGCGCGGATTGCGCCGACAGTCGGGATTGATAGATTGAAAAACCGCACAGGAATTCTCAGCCGATGGACGACGGTTCAGCTTGTATTCATTGCCCTGATGGTCGCGGCGGATATCGGCATAGGCTTTGTTGTTAAACCCGTTCTCGGAATCGCCGGGATAGACCGGGTAATCCGTCTCGACCTTGTTCTTCCGACAGCCTTCTGCATCCTGGCCCGATTGCTTGTCGACCGTTTCGGCACCGTTCTGCTGTACGAACTCCTGTGGGGCGTTATCGCCATGCTGGCAATGCCTGCTTCTTTCGCAAGCATTCCGGGCCCGTTCAAACTCATTCCCGCGTTGATCAATGGACTGGTGCTGGATTCCCTGCTTCAGATTTTCAAAAAAAGGCCCGCTCTTCGTGTGACGGCCGCGGCCGTCATCGGAGGAACCGTGAACACGGCGGTCCTGATGGCTGTGCGGGTGGCTTTCGGATTTCCCTGGTCCAAAGCCGTAAAGATACTTCTCGGCATTCAGATGGTTACGGGCCTGTTCGTATATGCCGCGGGTGCAATTCTCGGACTCAGGATCTGGCATGCAATCAAGGACACCTATACCGCGAGGACCCTTTCGGCATAATGCCCATCATAGAAGTTGAAAACCTTCATTTCACCTACGCCTTCAGTGAGAAACCGGTCCTGGGGGGCGTGAATTTATCTGTTGAAAAAGGAAGCATCACGGCCCTCATCGGGGAATCCGGCTGCGGGAAAACCACGCTGATTAACGCGCTGCTGGGATTGATACCCGGATTTATTAAAGGAAATATCCAGGGCCGGATCCGCATAGCCGGCGCGGAGGACCCCGACGAATTCAGAAAGCATATCGAGCCCGTTTTCCAGAATCCGGATACCCAGCTTCTATCTCTCAGGGTCCTGGAAGAAATCACATCCCAGCTCGTCAAAAACGGAAAACAAAAATCGCGATTGAGGGAAAAAGCCGAAGCGATGCTGGATGCTTACGGGCTGGATTATCTGGCGGAAAGAAATCTGAACGACCTGTCCTGGGGAGAAAAACAGCGGCTGGCGCTTGTTTGCGCCCTCGCTCCGCAACCCGACATTCTGCTGCTCGATGAGCCCCTGTCGGGTCTCGATCCCATAAGCAAGGTGAAATTCCTTAACAAGCTGCAGGATATAAACAGGACTCTCGAAACGACGATCCTGATTATCGAACACGAAGTAGATCTGATGAGACGGTTTGCCGACCGCACCTATATTTTCGAAGGAGGCATTCTGGAAGACAGGACGGAAAGCCTTACGGCGCTCGAACCGGAATATCACGGCTGCTGTTTTGATCCCGATACAGCCGAAACCGTACTGGATGCAAAAATGATCCGTCATGAATATTCCAAAAGCATCCGCGCCCTCAGGAATGTCGATGTGGCATTGAGACGAAGGGAATGCGTCGCCGTTGTCGGGCCGAACGGCGCCGGCAAGAGTACGCTGGCAAAATGTCTCGGCCATATGATACGACCCACCGGCGGAGAAATTAAAATCTCCGGCCGGAGCGTCCGCGATACGCCCCGCCGGGAAATTGTCCGGCAAATGGGAGTCACCCTACAGAATCCGGACAAGCAGCTTTTTGCCCAAACGGTAAAAGAAGAATGCCTGTTTACGTCGAATAATTTTGGAATCCCGACCGGCGATGCCGAAAAGACGCTGGCCGATTGCGCGGAGGCTCTGAAAATTGCGGACCTGATGCACCGGTCGCCGTTCACTTTGAGCTACGGGGAGAAAAAAAGAGTGGCGCTTGCCGGGGCGTTGACGCACCGTCCGGACATTCTGCTGCTGGACGAACCGGTGTCCGGCCTGGACCAGTGGAATTCTGAACGAGTGCTGAATCTTCTGAAAAGTGCGCATCACGAAGGTACGGGGATGATGTTCATCACCCACGATATGTCTCTTGTCCATAATCTGGCGACACGGGTGGTTTTTCTGAAAAACGGGCTCAAGGATTTTGACGGATCCACACAGGACTTTTTCAGCGGCGACTGGAGGAAATACTACCTCGATGAACCCTGCTAGCAACCTGAAAACGGTCTATACCAAACTGGGATTCCTACTGGCGGGCATCGTGATCGCGCTTTATACGAACAATCCGGTTATCCTGGTATTCATCAATGCCGCGATCATACTCCTTTGTCTTTTGGTCCCCGGACTCTTCCGCGAAATACTTTCCACGGTCAAGCGCATTGCCATAGGATTCCCGTTTCTGCTTATAATTTATGTCCTTTCGACGTGGTCGACTTCCGGCACTTTCTCCCATGCGGCGGCGGCCGGATCCATAGGGGCTTCCGTCTTCATACTCAAAATTCATTTCGTACTGTGGGCCAATCTGATTTTCGTCCGCACTACGGAACCGCAGCAGCTGGCGCAGGCACTCCATAAGCTGCACATGCCGCGCGAGCTGTGCATCATGATCATTGTCATCATTAGGTTTTTCCCTGTCATGTTTGAAGAAGCCGCATCGATCTATCAGGTACAGCGCGCCAGGGGATTTGAACTGCATCATGCCGTCAACCCGCGCAACTGGCTGCCCTTGGCCGCACCCCTGGTAATGAATGTCATGAAAAAATCTCAGGACCTGGCCATAGTTCTTGAACTAAAAGGACTGTTCGAATCGAAATAAGATGGATCATTCACCGATGAAGGAGGAAGAAGAGGACATTGCAGGCCCGCTTATTCCTTTCGCAATTTCACGGGCCCTGGTCAAATCATTCTCCGTATTAATATTGAAAAAACTTAGGCGCATCGGATCCATTGCGGCAAGATCCTCCGGAGCCAGATATCTGGTTTTAACTGAATCGACGATCTCCAGAATGCGCGCATTATCGTGTCGCATCAATCCGGCCAGGGCATCCAGGCACCGGCGCGAGTACACGGCATGCAGCGGTTCGAACCGATCCCCTTCACGGAATGCCACAAGGTCCGCGCCGTCCGCAAGGCTCAACATATGCCGCAGCAAATTCACATTCAGAAACGGCATGTCCGAAGCAACCACAAAATTGTAATCGGATTCTGTGGCGGCCAATCCCGTATATATCCCACCCAGCAATCCACGGCCGGGATAGATGTCGTCTACAATTCTCGCTTGTGGGTATGATGAAATATCGGGCAGGCGTATGTTTTTCGATGCGACAATGATGACTTCACGCCCCAGAACGGACAGAACGTCCAGGACCCGATGCAGCAGCATCTTTTCGCCGACAGTCTCAACCAGTTTGTTTCGGCCCAAACGCGTGCTTTTCCCGCCGGCCAGTGCGATGCAGTTTGCATTCAATGCGGATCCGTATCCCCTGATTTCTCACGAACGATATATTGATTCCGAAGGATTATAATATTTCCAGATAATATTTTCTACATTACGGACGGGAGGGATATCTTTCCCGGTAGCGGCGGCGGCTCCAGGAGGAGAAGGCAGGCCTGGAAGGAAAAATCCAGCCCCCCCCCGTTAGCATCACTAAATCCTTCAATCAAAAAAGTAGCCGGGTGTCCAAATCTTTCCCGGATTTTTCTTTCAACATGGGAATTCTTCCTTATAATGAGTCCACACTTTACAAGGCATTCCCGAAAAATACGTAATTACCTTTGCGGGAGCGGTGACTACCATGATCGGTAAATTCCTCGCTCTGGACGAAATCCCCAATCAACAAATGAGAAGCGTCTATAACCCCCGTGAGAGATGCGGGCAAACGGCGCAGGAGGTTACTTATGAGTAAGATGAACTGGAAACGTGTCTTTCTCGGCGGACTGCTGGCCGGTGTCGTAATTAATGTGCTCGGATTTGCGGCTTATTACATTTACCTGGGCAATCTCTGGAAACCGGCAATGGAAGCTATAGGGTATCCAATGGAGGAAACGGCCGGAATGTATATCGGTTCCATTATCGGCAGTTTCGTTGTGGGAATTCTAGCTGTCTGGCTCTACGCCGCCATCAGACCCCGCTTCGGCGCCGGAGCCAAAACGGCCGTGACGGCCGGATTCTTTTTCTGGATCCTGAGCGGATTGCTTCCCGATCTCTCGCTCGGTTCCATGGGTATGTTCCCGGCCAATGCGCTGATCATCGACTGCATTACCACCGTCGTCATAATAGTCGTGGCTACCTTGCTGGGAGCATGGATTTATAAGGAACCGTCTCAGTAGGACGGGTTACCTCCGGATCTTTGTGAAAATCCGGAAGGTGTTTCTTGATGGAGAGTTTCTTCTGGAGATACCTTGCAATGGGAGCGACCGAATAGGTCTCGTCACAGGTTATTTTCCCTGTCTTCTTGTCCCTGGGTCTGCTGACATGGG
>CAZPHK010000157.1:0-11348 GCA_964586015.1 uncultured Acidobacteriota bacterium
TTTCTTTTTATTTCCTGTATCTGCAGGTGTTTTTATTCCGGCCACGATGAAAGCGGTCAGCTTTTCCAGGATCGCCTCCCTGTCGTTCGGATTGCAAAGACCGTGCGATATGATCTCAACCAGGTAGGACGAGATCAGGGTATGGGCTGTGGCCCCGATGGCAAAAAATGATCTCCAGAAAAGGTCTTCCAGAGGAATTTCCGGCAGGGTGCGCTGGATAGCGGATTTGAATCGCTCGGAGAACTTTTCGATGTCGGATACCAGGATATCGTCCAGAGGACCTCGCGGGGAAGCATACATGCGGCCCAGGAGCATGCCGAATACCTTACCCTCTTTCGCTTGATAGCCTGATATATCAAGCATGGGTCCGATAAGGACGCGTACGAGCTTCTCGGGAGGGACCGGTTTTCTCCCATACTCGGCTTCGTAGGAATCCAGCAGGGCTATCCTTTTCCGGTTCAGCCGTCGCATCCCGCGGGTGAACAGAGCTCTCAGAAGCTGATCCTTGGCCTGAAAATGGTAGTTGACGGCCGCCAGGTTGACGCTGGCAGATTTTGTGATAGCCCGGAGGGAGGTTGCCTCGTATCCCCTCTCGGCAAAGAGCCGTTCCGCCGCATTCAGAATGGAGTCTTTTGTGTTCGTCATTCAAACGCCAATTTTAAACAAACGTATGATTAAAACAAATGTTTGAATATGTCAAGAAAAAATATTGTAGGGGCGAACCTTGTGTTCGCCCTATAAAAAACCAGTTGCACGTTGAACGTTTACACGTTGCACGTTAAAAACAAAAAGATCGTTGAATGTTCAAACATGAAACATATAAAAGAAGTGAACCCTTGTTCGAATTTTTAAATACATCGAGACATGCCATATAGACCTTCCAGTCAGCCCGAAACATGCAACGACGCTTTAATCGGTTTGTAGGGGCGAACCTTGTGTTCGACTTTTCCGCATTGATTGAAGATTGAAAATTACAGATTGAAGATTAGGGCTGATTATGGCGGCTTCATTGGTCGGAGTTGCCGGCCCGATTGATGCAAGTGCCGGAATTGAATTTGCCGGCTGATTCCCCTGTTCCAACAGTATCCATAAGCATTGCGAATCCAGTCAGTGCGTTTTTAATCTTTAATCTGTAATTTTTAATCTTCAATTTTCCGGCAGCGAAAATGGTATTGTGGAATAGGAAAGGGAGAGAAGAGAATGCGGAACCTGGTCGGGGCCGGCCTGGAAGAAATAAAGGATATCGTAGCATCTCTGGACGAGCCCGGCTATCGTGCACGCCAGATCTACGCCGGTATTTACGGCCGTCTCCTGTGCAGTTGGGATTCCTTCACCGATCTTGCAAAACCTCTCAGGGAAAAGCTGAAGGAACGGTTTGTTGTCGAATACCCTCATGTAAGCCGGGTGTTTGAATCGAAAGACGGAACCCGCCGTTATCTCTTCGGGCTTTCTCCAGAGCAGAAAATTGAAGCTGTTTTTATTCCCGAGGAGAAGCGCGATACCGTCTGTATTTCGACCCAGGTCGGCTGCGCGGTCGGGTGTCTCTTCTGCGCCACCGGGCGATTGCGGATGCAGCGCAACCTGACGCCCGGGGAAATTGTCGGGCAGGTTCTGGCTCTTGAGACCGATCGGGCGGCAACACCGAAGCGGCTCAACGTCGTGATTATGGGGATGGGGGAGCCGTTGAATAATTACGACAATGTAATGCAGGCGATCCGGCTGATGACCGATGATAGCGGCATGTCGATCTCTCCCCGGCGCATCACGCTCTCGACCGCCGGAGTTGTTCCCGGCATCCTGGCGCTTGCCGAAGAGCCGGTCGTTCCGAACCTGGCCATTTCGCTGAACGCGACAACGGATCCGGTGAGGGACCGGCTTATTCCCATCAACAGAAAATGGAACATTGCCTCGCTGCTGGAAGCTTGCCGGAGCTTTCCTCTCGAACGGCGCCGCCGCATAACGTTCGAGTATGTCCTGATGGGCGGGATCAACGATTCCGTTATCGACGCCCATCGTCTGGCAAAGCTGCTCAAAGGAATGAAAAAGAAGGTAAACCTCATCCCTCTCAATGCGGCCGATTCGATATCTTTGAAGCCGCCGAGTCCCGAGCGGGTTCTGGAGTTTCAGAAAATCCTGATCGGCCACCGCATCACCGCCAATGTCCGCCGCTCCCGCGGCAGCGACATTTCAGCCGCCTGCGGCATGCTCGCGGGGTCCGTCACATCCGTTGGCCAATTATGATTTTTCCGCCGGAGATCGTATAGGTCAGAAAAAGAACGAAACCGCAGCGCATCCGAGGAGAACGAATACAACCGGTACCTTCAAGAACTGAAGCAGGCAGAAAGCTGCGAGGGCAATCAGAAAATCCAGGATGCCGTGAACGGCCTGGGTCCAGACGGGATGATACAGAGCGGCGAGCAGAATTCCGACCACGACGGCATTGGTGCCTTTCAGGGCAGCCTGAACGGTGGTTTTCGCGCGCAGGGATTCCCAGAACGGATAGACACCGAGCACCAGAAGCAGGGCCGGCAAAAAAATGGCGGCCAGGGCAATCAGTCCTCCCTGCCAACCGTTCGGGGCGGAATCCATGGCGGCGCCCAGGTAGGCCGAGAAGGTGAACAGCGGTCCGGGAACCGCCTGCGCCGCTCCGTATCCCGCGATAAAGGCGTTTTCGTTTATCCATCCCGGAGGCACGACTTCGGATTGAATCAACGGCAGTACGACATGCCCCCCTCCGAATACCAGGGCCCCGACGCGGTAAAAAGCATCTATGACATGCAGGGTTCGGTTTTCAATGACGTTGGACAGAAAGGGGAGCAGAAGCAGCAATAAAAAGAAAACGATCAGGAAGACAATTCCCCGGGTGCCGTGCCTTCCGGTACGAATTTGCTTATTCCCTCCCGGAATATTTTTTCTGTAAAACAATCCGTACCCGGCAACTCCACCCAGCAGAATAACCGACACCTGGATCCATGATGCCGGGAAAGCCAGTACGATACCGGCCGCGATCAATGCCAGAATAATCCTCGTCCGGTCCGGGCACAGTATCCGGGCCATCCCAAGCACGGCCTGGGCCACAACGGCCAGAGCCAGAATCTTGAATCCACGCAGGAGGTTTCCTGTAATGATATCGCTGTACAGAGTGACGCCGTAGGCAAAGGCAATCATGATGGCGGCCGACGGGGCCGTGAAGCCCAGCCAGGCCGCAAGCCCGCCCGCTATGCCGCCCCTGCGGATCCCGATGGAGAATCCGACCTGGCTCGATGCCGGGCCGGGGAGAAACTGGCACAGGGCGATTATGTCGGCGAAGGCATTTTCGGACAGCCATTTCCGGCGGGCGACAAATTCATTCCGGAAGTATCCCAGGTGGGCCACCGGCCCCCCGAAACTGCTGCAGCCCAGTTTGAGGAAAACTCCCAGGATTTCCAGTATTCCCCGGCTTTTTCCGTTTCGGTTCATATCTCCTTACGTTCTCTTGTTTGGGCGGCCTATCACGGCCATCATTCTGCCGGTATGCGCGCCTTCAGCCCGGTATGAGAAAAACGTATCGGTGTTGCAGCGGGTGCAGAGACTGATGTCGTGGATGTTTTCCGGGCGAATGCCGGTCTCGTGAAGCTGAATTTTTATCGCGTTGGGCAGGTCGAGGAGAAATTTTTCCGGGCGACCGGGTGCCGCAACGGCTACCCTGGCCCCCGGAAACCTGTCCTTAAAAAGAACGGACACCTCATGTCCTACTTCATAGCAGCAGGATCGAATGCCTGGCCCTACGGCAACGAGGAGACGGGCGGGATCGCTCCGGTAAGCTTCCCGCATTGCCAGAATCGTCTCGGCTGCGATCTGTTTCAGCGTGCCTCTCCAGCCTGAATGTACGGCTGCCATGGCGTAATTTTCGGGATCCGCTATCAGGACCGGCAGGCAATCGGCCGCCTGCACCGCAATGGAAACGCCTTCAATTTGAGTGAGAAGCGCATCGCCCTCCGGCGGATTCCAATGGCCGGGTATTTCTTTTATGATATGCACGCGGTTTGAATGAATCTGTTTCAGCGTTGCAAGACATGTTTCCTGCAGTTTCAGGGCGGACAAAAAGCTCCGCCGGTTTTCCTCGACCCAGTCGGCGGGATCGCGGACCGTATGGCCCAGGTTGAAGGGGGAAGCCGAACAGTCCCGGCTGCTGCGGTGACGGGTGGAGAAACCATGGCACAACCCCGGTAGTTCCTCAAAGGCGCGGCAGCTGTAATAAGGGAGTTCCTCGAATTCTCTGAGAATGAAATTGCTTTCCGCCATATAATGAATATTGAATCTAACCGGCGTTGACTGTCAACCAGCCTGTATGGAGAGGAGCCATGATAATAGGTACCGGTGTGGATATTGTGGATATCGAGAGAATACGCAGGGTGGCGGAACGGCATAAAGATCGTTTTATTCCCAGAGTATTTACGCCGGAAGAGCAACGGTTCTGCAACAGATACCACGATCCCGCTCCTCACTTTTCAGCGCGGTTTGCCGCAAAGGAAGCTCTTTTCAAAGCGCTTGGAACCGGATGGGCGAAGGGTGTGAGTTGGCTCGATGCAGAAGTACGGCGGCAGGGACAGCAGGCTCCTGTCCTGGTTCTCCATGGGGAGGCGGAGAAGCAGAGCGCCCGTTTGGGAGTGGCCCGGGTGCATTTGAGTCTTTCCCATTCCGATCAATGGGCCGTGGCAATGGTGATTCTGGAAACATAATCCTGCACGGCTTTATATGCCGGCCCCGCAACCGGCCGTCGCCCGGTTAAACAACCGGTGACTCAGGATATTTGTTCAGTCGGCAGGTTTTCAGGTTCACAGGTTGACAGGTTCTGTTAACAGGTTCCCGGTTTGAAATTCAGAGCCGGTTCCTGAAAATACGGGTACTGACGTGCAAACGGCCGAAAGTCATTTCGGGCCGGGAATACAAAATCGGAAAATTTAAAAAGCGGGATTGCTTGAGAATTGCAGGCGGAAACAGCCGGATTATTCAAACAGGTCGAAATCGGGTAACTTGGGGGGATTTTTAAGATCTTCGATAGTTCGAAGCAGCCCCTCGAGGCTATTGGAGTACTTGTTCGCTTCAGGTGGGGGTTCGGGGCTTATCGGTCTCAGCAGTCCGGCTGCGGCGGCAATCTCCAGTTCAATTTTTTTCATGCCCTCGGCTTTCGCCGCGGCTTCAAAAGTCGCTTCACTGGCCGGAATCCTGACTTCTTCCGCCACCTTGGAGAAAGCCTTTTCCCCCTCGGCGGGAGCAGGCGAAGCTGTGTTTTTCCCGGCTGCCGCTTTCTGCTGGGTTTCCTGCTGATTTAGCATCTTGTAAATTGAATTTAGAAGCATGGCTTTGGCCACTCCACATCTTTTAATCGGCGGGGGATGGTCTATTTTTGTGACCATGATCACAGAAATGGGATTACTGCGGCTTCTTATATAAATTTTATGTTTGAACATTCAACGATCTTTTTGGCTTTAACGTGCAACGTGTGAACGTTCAACATGCAACGTTTTTTGTAAAGGTTCGCCCATATCTATATGGATACGCGAATTAGGAAGTGATGCGTGCCAGGGTTTTATCCGGTTTCACTTCTTCAATACGGACTTCGACCAGGCGGTTCGGGGGCACGGAATGCGCGGGAACCGTTGCATGAATGTAATTGCCGGTAAGTACGGTTGAAGAACCCTGTTCCTCCTCCCGGGAAAGCGTTATGGCCGGAAGGGTCCGGCCGATGAATTGCCTGCGGAATGCCAGGCTTTTGTCCCGGGATATTTCCAGCAACACGTTCCGGCGCTTTTTTACCGTCTCCGAAGGCACCCTGTCGGCCATAGCAAAGGCTTCGGTCCCTTCACGGGGGGAAAACGGGAATGCATGCAGGTATGCCAGCGGTAAAACCTTAATCAGATCGCACGTTTCAAGAAAATCGTTGTCCGTTTCCCCCGGAAACCCTACCAGCATGTCCGTTCCAATCCCTGCGTCGGGGATTTCATCATGTATGAAGCGGACAAGTTCCCTGAACCTGGAGGCTTTGTAGGGACGCCGCATCCGTCTCAGGATCCGATCGCTTCCGCTCTGAAGTGGAATATGGAAGTGTTGCGCGAAAACACTGCTTTTGGCTGCGAGATGCACAATGGCGCGTTCGAAAAACATCGGTTCGATACTGCTCAGCCGGATCCTTCCAAGACCCGGAATGTCCGCAATCCGGCGAAGGAGTTCGGCCAGATGCATATGCCCCCTTTTTTTGCGTCCATACGTGCCGAGGTGCACACCGGTGAGGACAATCTCCTGAAAGCCTTCATCCGCAAGAGCACGGATTTCCGCGAGAACGTCCCCGGGGCGGGCGCTTCTTCCGGAGCCGCGCACCTTGGGGACGATGCAATAGGAGCACCGCGCATCGCATCCGTCCTGCAGTTTTACAAGGGGGCGGGTTTTCCCGCCCGTCTGTCCCATGGGACGGACGGGGCATTCGATCAGGGCACCCAGGGGCGGCCGGATAATGGAGGGCGGATCGGACCGCCGGTGTTTTTTCAGTATATCCGGGATTTGTTCCCTGGCGGCATTCCCGAAGACCATGTCGACGCCGTCGAGATCGGCCAGGGTGTCGGGATCTCTTTCTGCATAACAACCCGCAACGATTATCCTTGCGGACTGGTTTCTGCGATGCAGGCTGCGGATGGCCTGGCGCACCTGCTGGTCCGAACGGTGTGTTACCGTGCAGGTGTTTACGATAATAAGATCCGCCTCCGATGCATCCCTGCATTCGTACATCGAACGACGCTGGAGACCCTCCCGCAATGCGGCGCTGTCCGCCTGGTTGCACCGGCAGCCGAAGGTCTGAATAAAAAACTTAGGCATCCCGCTCTTTCTTCAGTTTGCGGTCCTTCTCGTCGACGCCTTCGGCCAGCTTTCGTTTATAGTTGTGAAGGCGTTCGGCCAGGGCCGGATCGGTCCTGGCGAGTATCTGAACAGCCAGAACGGCCGCATTGCTTGCCCCGGCTTTGCCGATGCCCATGGTCGCTACAGGCACTCCCGCCGGCATCATGGAAGTGGACAGCAGGGCGTCCAGTCCATTCAGGGGTGAAGAGTCGATCGGAACGCCGATAACGGGCAGAATGGTATGCGCGGCAATGACTCCCGCCAGATGGGCCGCGGCTCCGGCACAGGCAATGACGACCTGCACCCCGCGGCTTTCCAGACTTTCGGCGTACTGCCGGGTCCTGCCCGGGGATCGGTGAGCGCTGGAAATGGTAATTTCATGTTCTATATTGAAATCATCCAGGCGTTTGAGCATATCCTGAATTACGGGATAATCCGAGTCGCTGCCCAGAACGATCGCCACTTTAGGTTGACTCAATGTTGTCCTCCATTAAATCGATGCATCGTTCAGGATTGATTTTTTAACGGTGAACCCTGAACCCTGAACGGTGAACCCTGAACGGATTTATTTCAGGCCTTTGGCTCCGATGTCCCGACGGTACTGCATGCCCTCGAAATTGATTTTGTTGACGGCTTCGTACGCCGCCATAATGGCGGAAGCAAGATCCTGATCGACGGCGGTCACTCCCAGGACACGCCCGCCGTTTGTAACCAGCCTGTCTTCCTCCAGCCTTGTCCCGGCATGGAATACGGCGATGCGCTTGTCTTCTTCCGCCATATTCAGTCCGGTTATAACCTTGCCCTTGGAATAAGGGCCGGGATAGCCGCCGGACGCCAGCACCACGCATACCGCGGCCCCGGGATTCCAGTCGGCTTTGTAGTCTTTCAGGCGGTCCTGGCAGAGAGCCGCACAGAGCTCGGCAAAGTCGCTCTGCAGCCTGGGAAGTATCACCTGGCATTCGGGGTCTCCCATACGGACGTTGAATTCCAGGACCTGAACGCCTTGTTCGGTCAGCATGAGCCCGGCGTAGAGAATCCCCTGAAAAGGATTGCCTTCCTGCCGCATACCGTCAATGGCCGGCTGGATGATCGTTTCCAGCACTTCCCGCTCAAGATCCGGGCCAAGGATGTCATCGGTCGAATACGTTCCCATGCCTCCCGTATTGGGGCCCTTGTCGTCGTCAAAAATCGCTTTATGGTCCCTGGATGCCGCGGCGGGCAGGACGGTGATACCGTCGGTAAATACAATGTACGATGCTTCGACACCCTGGAGGCAGTCTTCAACGATTACCCGGTCTCCCGCGGATCCGAATTCCTTCCCGACCATTATTCGTTCGACGGCAAGGCAGGCTTCCTGCTCATTCTTTGCCACAATCACGCCTTTTCCCGCCGCAAGCCCGTCTGCCTTTACAACCGTGGGGTAACGGGCTTCCCGGGATTTCAGAAAGGCGAGAGCCGGTTCGGAGTCCTGAAAAACAACGTAATCCGCGGTGGGTATCTTGTGGCGTCGCATGAAATCTTTGGCGAATACTTTACTGGATTCCAGTTGCGCAGCATTTTTAGTCGGGCCGAGAACTCCGATGCCTGAAGACTTCAGGGCGTCTACGAGACCTGAGGCTAGAGGCGCTTCGGGCCCGACGACGACGAAATCGATTTTCTCCTTAAGGGCCAGTTGGGATATTGCCGCGGAATCTTCCGGGTTTACGGAAACACAACGGGCAGTCTGTGCGATGCCTCCATTCCCGGGGGCACACAGAATCGAACGGACGCGGGGACTTTGGCTCAACTTCCAGACCAGAGTGTGCTCCCTTCCACCGGAGCCAATGACGAGTATTTTCATAGCGCCTCTCAAAAATTTTAGATTTTCAGGGATTTCAGATAGGAACGGAATGCGGGCCCCAGCTCTTCGTTATCCAGGGCAAACTCCACCGTTGCTTTGAGGAATCCCATTTTATCGCCCGCATCGTGTCTTTTACCGTCGAATTTATAGGCAAGAACTCTCTGTTTTGCCATCAGGCGGCGAAGGCCGTCCGTCAGCTGTATTTCTCCTCCGCTCCCTTTCCCCGTTTCCGCCAGGGCATCGAAAATAAACGGCGTCAGAATGTATCTGCCGATAATTGCAAGGTTGGAAGGGGCGCTTTCAATCGAAGGCTTTTCCACCATATCCCGCACTTCATACAGACGGCCGTCGCTGTCCGGCAGCGGATCGCACTGAATAATGCCGTAACGGTTTGTCTCCTCCCTCGGGACTTCCATTATTGCAATGATGCTGGCCTGGTACCGGTCGTACACCTCCATCATTTGTCCGATACATGGGGGATTGGAGACGATGACATCATCCCCCAGCAGAACGGCAAAGGATTCATTATTTACGAGATCCCGCGCCGTAAGAACGGCATGGCCGAGGCCCAGGGCTTCCTTCTGCCGTATATACGAAATGGAAACCATGTCCGATATGGAGCGGACAATTTTCAATAAATCCGGTTTGCCGCGCTCTTCCAATAATTTTTCCAGTTCAAAAGCGACATCGAAATGATCTTCGATGGAGTTTTTGCCCCTCCCGGTAACGATTATCAGGCTTTCGATTCCTGAACCGACGGCTTCCTCCACGGCATATTGGATGATGGGTTTGTCCACCAGAGGAAGCATTTCTTTTGGTTGGGCTTTTGTGGCCGGCAGGAATCGCGTTCCTAACCCTGCGGCTGGAAATACAGCACGACGGATTGTTGCCATATCTTTTATCCCCTGTAATATAAAGATTCAAAAAGTGATTGAAACAATGGCATCTCCCAAAGTCAATGGTAGAATGCAGATTCAGACGGCGGTTGCGCCCTGAAGGATTATTCGCAGGGCAGTCTTACCGCGGATTTGCGGTGTATTCGGGTGACTTTGAGTCCTATGAAAAGAAAGCCCCCGAAGAACTGCGATCCACCGGGAAACCATAGGGATTCATTATGCTGGATAAAAATTTTGTAAGGGAAAACCTGGATTTTGTGAAGGAAAGACTGGCAACGAGGGGAGGAGAGTATCCCCTGGATGAACTGATTTCCGTGGACGCGGAGTGGAAAAAGGTCATTCTCCGGAGCGAGGAACTTCGGCGCCGGCGCAACGAAGCTACCGAGGCTATCGGGAAGCTGAAACGAGACGGAGTCGACACCTCGGAACAACAGGCTAAAGTCAAGGAAATATCGGGCGAAATCAAGTCGCTCGAAGAATCCGTTCATGCCATGGAGGATCGCCTGAATTCCATTCTCCACGGCATTCCTAATCTCCCGAATGAGTCGGTCCCTGTTGGCGCGGATGAAAACTCGAACCGGGAAGTCCGCCGGTGGGGGGCGGCTCCGGAATTTGACTTTGAACCTTTGGATCATGTCGACATAGGCACGAATCTGGAAATCCTGGATATGAATCGCGCTGTAAAAATTGCCGGAGCACGTTTTTCTCTCCTGCGGGGCGACGGAGCTCTTATGGAAAGAGCTTTGATAAATTTTATGCTGGATGTGCATATCCGGCATCATGGATACCAGGAGGTTCTGCCCCCTTTTATGGTCAATTCCACAAGCCTTTTTGGAACGGGCAACCTCCCCAAATTTGCCGAGGATCTGTTCAAGATCGAGAGAACGGACTATTATCTTATTCCAACCGCCGAAGTTCCCGTTACCAACATCTATCAGGGGGACACCCTGGAGCTGGAGGAGCTGCCCAAAAAATTTGTGGCATACACCCCCTGTTTTCGCAGTGAGGCCGGCTCATACGGAAAGGACGTCCGCGGATTAATCCGTCAGCATCAGTTCAATAAGGTGGAAATGGTCAAATTTTCCGATCCTTCGGTGTCTTATGAGGAGCTGGAATCCTTGACGCGCGACGCGGAGGATATTCTGCAGCGCCTGGGCCTGCATTATCGTGTGGTAACGCTTTGTACCGGGGACATGGGTTTTTCCAGCGCAAAAACCTACGATATCGAGGTCTGGCTGCCGAGCCAGAATCGGTTCCGGGAAATTTCTTCCTGCAGCAACTTTGAAGCATTCCAGGCAAGACGGGCGAATATTCGCTTCAAGAATGAGAAAGGCAAAAGGCAATATCTCCATACATTGAACGGTTCGGGGCTGGCAGTCGGGCGGACCTGGCTGGCCATTCTGGAAAATTACCAGCAGAAAGACGGTTCGGTGATCATCCCGGAAGCTTTGAGGCCGTATATGGGGGGCAAAGAGATCCTGAGGCAGGGGCGAACCTAAAAGACATTAAGGCGCCGTTGCACGTTACAGGTTGCACGTTGAACGTTAAAAGAAAGAAACGTCGTTGCACGTTTCGGGCAGACCGGCAGGTCCATATAGCATGTATTGACGTATTTAAAGATTTGAATAAGGGTTGGCTTCTTTTATAAATTTTATGTTTGAACGTTCAACGATCTTTTTGTTTTAACGTGCTGACGTGCTGACGTGCTGACGTGCTGACGTGCTGACGTGCTGACGTGC
>CAZPHK010000158.1:0-11188 GCA_964586015.1 uncultured Acidobacteriota bacterium
GAACCTCCGAATGCAGGTTCCAAAGACCTGTGTCTTACCGCTTGACGACGCCCCAGCATTACACCCGGTTTTTACCACAGGCTTTCTGTCTTCATTATGAAACCCTGTGGGGAATACCGGCCAACGCAGTCAGATCCATGCGATTCGCTATGAATGCCGACGTTTACCCAAACATGCTTTGGAAATACTCAGTACGTGAAAGGGTCTTCGCCGGAAACACCCGCCACGTTTCCCGCACTTTCGCATGGGAAACCGTGAGTGCTGATTCTTCATCATGGAAGAATCCGAAGACTGCAGATCCACTCCCCGACAGTAAAGCGGCCGCGGCACCCTGTCGCCTGAGAAAATCTCTGGCTTCCAGGATTGGCGGGTAGGCGGGGAGGATCGAAGCCTCAAAATCATTAAAGATCCCGGTCAGCCAACTTTGATCCTCTATCAACTGACCGCAGAAACGTTGAATTTTATTGTCCTCGGTTGCAGAAGTCAATCCTAAATTCAGGGAGCGGTAGGCTTCTGCTGTGGAGACCTGTACTCCGGGGAATATCACAACCAAATGCAGAGTTGACGGATCCGGGAGCGGATGTATTTTTTCGCCTCTTCCGGATCCCAGAGCCGTTCCGCCGCTGAGAAAGAAAGAAACGTCCGAGCCGAGTTCAGCGGCAAGCGGCACCAAATCGACTTCGGAAGGACTGATTTGCCATAACCTGCACAGCCCCAGGAGAGTAGCCGCGGCGTTGCTGCTTCCTCCGCCAAGGCCTGCACCCGAAGGGATCTTTTTATTAAGCATTATGGAAGCGCCGCGTTCGGCGGGAATAATTCCTGCCAGCATTTTGGCTGCTTTCCATATCAGGTTGTCTTCCTGCGGGACATCGGGCAGATTTTCGCAACGCAGCTCCATCCGGTCGGATGCCCGGAACTCCAGCTCATCATAAAGACTGATACTCTGGAATACGGTCTGTATGTTGTGATATCCGTCCGGGCGTCTGCCCAGGACGGCCAGGGACAGGTTTATTTTGGCAAATGACCGGATCCGGATCGGCGGTCCACTCACTCTGCTTGCTCTCATTCCTGAAGCATATCCAGCTTCCTGCGAATCTTCTGGATATCTTCCGGTTCCGCACCGGTTTGTATGGACCGGTTCCAGTATTCACGCGCTTTCTTCCGGTCACCGAGTTTGTGGTAGAGATCTCCCAGATGGTCGTATATAACCGGATCATCCTTAACGTATCGGTCTGCCTGCAAGAGATATTTTTCTGCGTTCTCCAGATCGTTCAATTTGAAATATGCCCAACCCAGAGAATCCAGATAAGCACCATTGTCCTGGTCGAGAGCCAGTGCTTCCTGAACGTAACGGATTGCCTCTTCGAGTCTGATGCCGCGGTCCGCAAGCATATATCCGAAATAATTCAGTGCTCCTGCATTTTGAGGGTTGGCTTTAATGACTTCCTTAAACAGGGATTCGGCCCGGCCATAATCCTTCTTTCGTTCGTAGACGGCAGCCAACCGGAATTTCACTTCAGTGTCTTCGGGATTTGATTCGAGAATTCCCATGAAAAGAGATTCCGCGCGGTCATAATCTTTTTGTCTTTCATAAATTGCAGCGAGCTGAAACTTCAGCCTTTCCGCGGCTTCATTCCCTTCGAATTGTTTTTGCTCCGCCCGTTGTATGGTACTTTCCGCTTCGGAATAGCGCTTGCCCTGCAGGTATATCTGACTCAGATGTATGTAAAGGTCGACGTTCGAAGGATCCGCTTTCAACAGCTTGTTCAGTATCTCCGCCCCGTCGTCCGTTTTTTCGGCATCCGCCAGTGTGTGTGCGTATAGGATTCCCACACGGAAGTCATCCGGATTTTTCTGATACTCCTGCTTTGCGATCTTGAGCGCTTCGTCGAACTCACGGTTCAAACGGTAGGCGTTTACGAGTTCGAGATTCAGCCTTGGCTCCTTTTTAACCATCTCACGGTACAGTTCGATGCTTTTTTTGTACTCTCCCGTTTCGATGTAGCTTAAAGCCAGTTGATGTTGAATGGAAAGCCGGTAGTCCCGATCTTCTTTCGAACCGGGAGTGATCCCGTCCAGCAGTTCCGTGAATATTTTTACTGCTTTGGAGTGCTCGCCGTTGTTTTTATAGGCGACTCCCAGGTAGAACTGAACATTCAGGTTGAAGTCCGGATTGTTGCTCTGGATCGATCCCAGTGTTTCTACAGCCTTGGCGTATTCCTGCAATCCGATCTGGGCTCGACCCAACAGCAGCCTGCACTCTGAATTATCGGGGTCCTCCTGCACGATGGGATTCAGGAGATCGGCCGCTTCTTCGTATCCGCCGGTGTCAATGAGGGATAAAGCAAGCTGTTTTTTAACATTGATGTTGTCCCCCGTCGCCTGGGCCAGTGCTCTGTAGACCGGTACGGCCTCCTTGATTCGACGCTGCCTTGTATAAATATCTCCCAACAGATAAAGGCTTTCGACGGATTCAGGTTGTATTTCTATCGCTTTTTTGAGGTATTCGATAGCCTTTTCGTAATCGTTGTTACCCAGGTAATACTTGGCAATCTCCCGATAGCCGCTGTCGGTGTCCTTGAAGATTCTCTGGAATTCTTCGTATGCCTGGATGGCTTTCTCGGGTTGGTTCAGTTCGAAGTATGCGCCTCCCAGGGCATACTGGACGCGCTCGTCCCCGGGATCCAATTCCCGGCACTTTTGCAGTTCCTGGACCGCTTTCTGCAGGCCTTCTTCATCCGGAAGCATCCGATTGCGTGCTCTGAAATATATATTGGCGAGTATCCAATGCGGTTCCGGATTTTCAGGATCAAGTTGCGATGCTTTTTGTGCGTAGTCGATCGCACCCTGGAAATTATCGTTTTTTTCCAATAGCGTCGCCATTTCCAGGTGGATTGCGATACTGTCCCTGTTGAAATTCAACGCTTTCTTCATCTGCGACAAGGCTGTCTCCAGATTCCCTTGCGCTTCATTCCATTTTGCCAGCGCGAAATAGTAATAGCTGGCCGCCATGTCGGTAGAAAGAGGCTCCTGTAATGCTTCGTCAAGATTGATTGGCGTTGAAATTTCCGGTAATTCGTTTTGTGCGGAAACGGTTGTGCACACCATAAGGAAGCTCAAACACAGTAACAGACATCTTATGGAGTACGGATAGCTACATTTCATAAGCTTCAATTCCTATATCATTGAGAATCATACGTTTGATTATCGCACATGCCGTTCAGTGTTTCCAGTTCTCGTATTTTTTTGCCGACTGCGACTGCTGATTGAATCGTTCACAGGGCGAACATCAACTTGTCCGGCGTAGCTCGGCCGAAGCTTCGCTTCGGCTGGAGCGAAGCCGGAAGGTTCGCCCCTACTGCCTACTGCTGCGGACTGCCTACTGCCG
The DNA here is from genome assembly GCA_964586015.1 of uncultured Acidobacteriota bacterium. Taxonomy (GTDB): domain Bacteria; phylum Acidobacteriota; class UBA6911; order UBA6911; family UBA6911; genus UBA6911. Next base: position 3,389 of record CAZPHK010000158.1, read on the forward strand.
ACTGGTTATTTTTTTTTGGCTCAAAAACAAACAGATTCATTAGATATCGGAAGGCGGTAAAACACCTTCCTTTCCAACCAATAAACTTATATCGGGAGGCACTTTGATGGAGAAAAAAATAAGAATCACCTTGTTGTTCGTTTTAATTCTGGGTTTGGCGATTAGCCCGGTGTCCGTGGCTGCGCAGCAATCCGGCGGCGATATCGTTAAGGCGGAAAAAGTGAACCTGAATACAGCAACCGCGGAACAGCTGGAGTCGCTGCCCGGAATAGGACCGGTTTCCGCCAGAAATATTCTTGAATATAGAAATAAAGTCGGCAAATTCAATCGAATTGAAGAAATTATCAATATTAAAGGAATCGGCGAGAAAAAGTTCCTGAAGATAAAAGACCGCTTAACGGTTTAATTGAATGCCGGCCTGTTTTTGTTGTTGCGTTGTATTAATTGTAGGGGCGAACCTTGTGTTCGCCCTTGTTTCGTTCCTGATAGCAGGTAAGCGCGAACCTTGTTTTACTCCGGGATTTCTCTCGAGGAGTTCGCCCTGCAGGCGATATACGGATGAGTGGGTTCAATTAACCGAATGTAATATGCGGGTGGATCCGGATCCAATGAGCTGCCTGTGCCACCGGCGATGTAAAAGTCTGGATGCGGTTCGCGAGAGCGATAAGTTCTCCGGATTCGTCGATTAATCGGAATTCTTCTGAGTCTGCATCGGTTGTAAGTAGATTGAGATCCATGCCGTGGAGCAGTTTGGTTTTATCCCCGTCGGGAATAACGATGGACGGGATTTCATGCAGCAGGTCCTTCTTGGGAATCGCCCGGTTCAGAAAAAAATCGCTGGAGTGAAATTCTCCGTTCCGGTTGTACAGCGATACGGCTTTTTCGACAGGAAATTCTCCGCTGCGCATACGGCGCAGTCGTACCAGGTGCGCACCGCAGCCGTACTCCCTGCCCATATCGTGAGCAAGACTGCGGGCATAGGTGCCGGCGGTACATGTCATTTCAAATTCTACTTCGCAATTTTCTATTCCATGCAGGATTAACGACTTGATAGTGACCGTTTTTGCAGGAGGGATTATATCAATGCCTTTCCGCGCGTAGTTGTAAAGCGGACGTCCGAGTACTTTTTTCGCGGAATAGGGGGGCGGGATCTGACTAATTGTGCCTTGATACCGGGAAAAAATATTTTCCAATTCGGATGTTTTCAGACTGGGCCGGGCGTCCTCGCCCGTAGGTTCCCCGTCTACATCGTATGTAGTTGTGGGGAAGCCGAAGCGAATGACTCCACGATAAACCTTGTCGGAGGCCAGGAAATAGTTGGTAAGGCGCGTCGCACGTCCCAGGGTGAGGGGCAGAACACCCGTCGCAAACGGATCCAGGGTCCCGGCGTGCCCGACTTTTTTAATTTTGAGCAGATTCCGGATCTTCGCCACGACGTCGTGGGATGTCCATCCGGGATCTTTATCGATTACTAAAACTCCATCCAAATTACTTGTCCTTATGAGTGTGAATTTCATCGATCAGACGATCGATTTTCTCCCCATAATCCTGGGAAAGGTCGGATAAAAATAAAATGTCGGGTAAAAATTTTACTCTGATTTTATGCCCCAGTTCCCGCCGAAACCAACCGCTTGCGCGGTTGAGGATCTCGAGTGTTTCTTCTTTTTCTCCCTGGGAGCTCTGCATCGTGGAAATGAATATTTTGGCGTGACGCAGGTCGGGACTCATATGAACGCCGGTGACGGTTACAAAGCCGATCCTGCGGTCCTTCATATTGCGGGAAATCAACAGACTGACTTCCTGCTGTATCTGAAGGGCCAGTCTTTGAGGTCTTCTTGACGGTTGCATAATTAAGGATCGATATAGGAAACCTGGCAGTCTATCAGGAAGTCTCCCAAAATATTTTCGGCTTCTTTCACAAACTGATTGGTGACGCGTTCCAGAACCGCATTATCCGAACCGACTGTGACAGCCGCCAGTTTGGCTCGTTGCCACAAGTCCTGATACTCCACTTCGGCTATCGAAAAATTCGAGCGGGCTCTCAACCGGTCCTGAGCTTTGCGCAAAACCATACGTTTTTCTTTAAGCGATTGTGAATAAGGTAAATACAGCTCGAGAGTACAGTAGACAACAGGCATTTTCAAAAGACGAGTGACGAATGGGGAAAAACAGCAATTCCCTTTCGTCACTGCAGAGATGTGGGCTGCACTTTCTCGATAATGTAAGCCTCGATGATATCGCCTACTTTGACATCGGAGAAATGTTCGAACCCTATACCACATTCGAATCCGGATTTCACTTCGGTTACATCGTCCTTGAAGCGACGCAATGAACTTATTTTGCCCTCGTGCACGACGGTATTGTCCCGCAGAAGACGAGCTTCGACATTGCGCCGAATGACGCCTTCCAATACGTACGATCCTGCAATCGATCCGAATTTGGGCACTTTAAAGGTGTCGCGGACTTCCGCACGGCCGACATATTTTTCCTGGGTCTTGGATTCCAGCATACCGATCATGGCTGCCTTGATATCGTTGGCCAGGTTGTAAATAACCGTATACAGCCGGATTTCCACGCCTTCGGCATCCGCCATTTCCTGAGCCTTCCGTTCGGGCCTGACGTTAAAACCAATGATAATGGCATTGGACGCGGTCGCAAGAAGTACGTCCGATTCGTTGATCGCGCCCGCCCCGCTGTGAAGGAATTTCACTTTCACCTTGTCTGTGCTCAGCTTGTTGAGCATATCGGTGAGGACTTCCGTGGATCCCTGAACGTCGGTCTTGATAATGAGCGGGAGTTCCTTTACCGTCCCCTCCCTCATTTGTTCGTAAAGGGCCTGCAGGGACAGCCGCGCAGTTTTTCTCAGGGTCTGTTCGCGGTCCTTTGACTGCCTGTATTCGGCTACCTGCCGCGCTTTTGTCGCATCCTCGAAGACCTGGAATGTGTCTCCCGCAAGAGGGAGATCCTGAAGACCCTGTATTTCGACCGGCACCGACGGGGCTGCGGAAGTGATATTGACCCCGCGGTCGTTGACCAGGGCCCGCACCCGACCATGCGCCGATCCGGCGATTAATGCGTCGCCAAGGTTTAAAGTGCCGTTCTGTACGAGGACCGTGGCAACGCAGCCGCGTCCCCGGTCCAATTTCGCTTCGAGGACGACGCCGGAAGCAAGCCGCCTGGGATTCGCCTTGAGATCCTTAAGATCTGCGACCAGGAGAATCATTTCCAGAAGCAGATCCAGATTGGTTCTCTGCTTTGCGGAAACCGGAACGGTGACTACATCTCCACCCCAGTCTTCGGCTAATAATCCCTGGTCCGCCAGTCCCTGTTTGATGCGGTCAATCTGAGCTCCGGGTTTATCGATCTTGTTGATTGCCACGATAATCGGAACGTTTGCCGCCTTGGCGTGATGAATTGCTTCAATGGTCTGAGGCATGACTCCGTCGTCGGCTGCAACGACAAGAACTACTATGTCCGTTGCCTGCGCGCCCCTGGAGCGCATCATCGTAAAGGCCTCATGCCCGGGAGTGTCGAGGAAGACGATGTTGCGGCCTTTTATATCCACCTGGTAAGCCCCGATATGCTGAGTGATTCCACCCGCCTCGGTAGCCGTTACGTTGGTTTCACGAATCGCATCCAGGAGAGACGTTTTCCCATGATCGACGTGTCCCATTATTGTTACAACAGGGGGACGCGTTGAGTAGTCTTCGGCTCTGTCTTCGACTTCCTGCTTGCTTTCCGCTTCCTGTTCAAAGCTGATCACTTCGGCGCGGAATCCGAACTCGGAACACACTTCCTTCGCGGCTTCAGGATCGAGAGCCTGATTGATGGATGCGAGAATTCCCCTGGAAATGAGCTTTTGGATAATGTACTTGGATTTGATCTCCATTTTTTCCGCCAGCTCCTTGATCGTTACGCCTTCGGTAATTGAAATAGGTCTGTAATCTTCCGGCGAATCCGGAACTTTCGGCAATTCCGGTGCTTTGGCGGTAATTCTTACCGTCGTTTCCGGTTTGACTTTTTTCTTCCGGACGAATCTCGAAGGCGCCGCCGCCGCCTTTGCTGCGGCAGGGGCTCCCTCGCGAAGACCTTTCAGGATTCGGTCCGGTACTTCCGGAGTTAAGACTTTTTCCGTACTCGTCCGCTTTAATATTTTTGTCCGTGCCTTGGGAACGACGATCTTCCTGGAAACAGTTCCCGGTTTTGCAGGAGGTTCCTTCAGGGGAGCTGCCGCCGCGGGAGGCGGCGGGGCCTTTTCAGCAGGCGGTTCCGTGACCGCGGGCTTGGCCGCCGGTTTTTCGGCCTTGGGCGTTTCTTTGGCTTCCTTCTCCTTTTCGGACGGTTCCGGCTTTAGCTCCTCCACCGGGGCGGCCGCCTCCGCAGCAGAAATTTCAGCCGCAACCTTTTCCGGCTTCTCTGCCGGAAGTTCTTCCGCGGACTTCGGGAGTGGTTCCGCCGCAGCGGCCTTAGGCGTTTCTTTGGCTTCCTTCTCCTTTTCGGACGGTTCCGGTTCTTCCGGCGGTTTAACCGGTACTATATCGACTAGTTCATCTGTTTCCCTGTCATAGTGTTTCCGTCCCTTACGGGGAGCGAGAGATTTCTTGGGTGGTTCCTCTTCGGGAGGTTTTTCCGCTTTTGCCTTCTTTGCAGGGGCCTTTCTCGCCTTTTTCGGCTCCGGGGCTTTTTCCTCGGCACTCTTCTCTTTGGCCGCTGCCGCTTTTTTAGGGGCGGTTTTTTTGGCTGCCGCTTTTTTTGCGGCCTTTTTCTCGGCTTTCTTGGCCGCTTCTTCTTTTTTTCTTGCTGTTTCAGCGGCCTTGGCTTCTTCGGCCTCTCTTTGGGAAAGTATCTTCTTACGGATAGTCTCTGCGAAATTGGCGTCGATTGTCGCAGTGGGCGAAAAGACATATAAACCCAAACGCTTCAGTTCAGCGAGCACGACCTGATTCTTTACTGAGCATTCTGTCGCAAGTTCCGCGACGGTAATTTTATCCATTTGCGCAAAGACCTCTGTCCCATTCAGGGCATTCAAGTCAAATAAAAATCTTAAATCAATATATCCTTCGTTTGCAACCGGGCGATCTCATCTACGGTTCCAGTGTTTCATCCGAACAAACGAAGTAATGCATTGCAGCTATTTGTCCTCTTCCTCACTACTGTCAGTAGCTTGAGTGGAATCCCCGTCATCTGTTTCGGCCTCGGCTGCAGGAGTGGCATTCTCCATAGCGACCTCGGTCTCGGGCGCATCTGCCGCAGACCCGGTTCCGGCCTTTTCTTCTTCAACTTCAGACGGTGCCTGCATATCGGCGCTTTCGGCCCCCGCCGCAGCTTCGATAGCGTCTTCCGGCAGTTTTTCAGCGACGGATCCGGCCTGAGCTTCTGAATCAGAGTCCGCTTCCTCCGGAGATGCATCCCCGGCATCTTCAGAAGTGTCTGCCGTTAATTCTTCAGTGACAGGTTCGGGCTGGATTTCTGCTTCTGCGTCTATTTCTTCCGTAGATTCATTCTCGTTGGATGCTTTGATTGCAGTAGGCAGGTCCATTCCTTCGGGAACTTCGATCTCCACCTCTTCGAAAAGATCCCTGGCAGCTTCCATAATCTTGGCCGCTGTTTTTTCTCCAATCCCGGGTAGTTCCGTAAGTTGTTCCTCACCCAATTCCAGGATGCGCTCGACATTTTCGATTCCGGCTCCACGCAATACCTCGAGGAGGCGATCGCTGATCCCTTCCAGTTCTGACAGGGAGGTCGAGGAGGATGTGAGGGATTCCATGACGCTGAGCACTTCCTGTTTCTTCTGTTCTTCGCTCTTGACGTCGATCTGCCAGCCGATAAGCCTGGATGCAAGGCGCACGTTCTGTCCTTTTTTACCTATCGCCAGCGATTGCTGTTTTTCTTCGACAATGACCTCCATATGTTTTTCCGCGGGATCCAGGATCAGAACCTTGGAGATTTTTGCCGGATTCAAAGCATTGGCGGCGTATTGAGCCGGATCTTCGGACCACTGCACGATATCAATCTTCTCGCCCCGGAGTTCCCGGATGATGGAATTGATGCGTGAGCCCTTCATGCCGACGCACGCTCCAACAGGATCTACGTCGCGATCCAGGGATGCTACGGCCACCTTTGCGCGATCGCCGGGTTCGTGTACGGCGCTTTTTACTACAATGGTGCCGTCGTAAATTTCCGGGATTTCCATTTCAAAAAGGTGCACGAGCAATTGCGGGTCGGTTCGGGAAAGGATAACCTGAGGTCCCTTGGCGACCGGGAGAACTTTGACGATCACGGCGCGGATGCGTTCTCCCTGTTTGTACGTTTCCGCTCTGGACTGCTCCCGCAAAGGAAGCAGCGCTTCTGTTTTGCCTATGTCGACGATGATATCCGGGCCTTCGAAGCGCTTGACTACTCCGTTGACCATTTCCGATATCTTCTGGGAGTATTCCTCGTAAATATTCTGTCGTTCCGCTTCCCTTACTTTCTGGAGGATAACCTGCTTCGCGGTTTGCGCCGCTATACGGCCCAGAACATCCGTCGGCTTAGGGATTTCAACGGTATCATCGATCTCCAGTGTTTCATCTATGGCCAGCGCTTCTTTGAGGGATATTTCAAGGTTGGGATTTTCTACAAACTCGACGACCCGCTTGACGGCGAAGATTTCCACGGTACCCGTCTCGGGATCGAAACGCGCGTTGATATCTTCATTGGTTTTATAAAACTTTCTGGAAGCGGCGACCATGGCGTCTTCCAGTGCGCTGATGATGATATTGGGATCGACGTTTTTTTCTTTGCTGATCTGTTCGATCGTTTGAGCAATAATGTTAGACATATTCAGGACCCCTGCGGCCTTATGCTTAAATCACCTATTAAATTGGCCTTTTCGATGTCCATTAAGGCAATTTTTACTGTATCGCCCGACGAAATCTCAAGTTCCAAACGGCCTGCAGCTACATCGGCGATTCTGCCCCTGAAATTCTTTCGTCCATTTATGGGCGTTCGCGTCCGTACTGTGGCATCTTTCCCGCAGAAACGCTTAAAATCCGATTCTTTTACCAACGGCCGGTTTATGCCCGGCGAAGAAACCTCCAGGGTATAACTGAATGGAATCCAGTCTTCCACATCCAGCGATACCGAGAAGCGCCGGCTGAAACGTTCACAGTCATCCAGGGATATGCCTCCCGGTTGATCGATAAACGTCCGCACAACCGATTTTTTCCCGCTGCCTTTTATTTCAACGAGAACTGCTTCCATTCCCATGGAAGCGGCGACCTGTTCCGCCATTTCGGTAATTCTGGCTGTCAGAGATTGCCGTTGGCCTGAATCGGATGCTTTCATTTGTAACCCCAATTCGTATTTCACGCATATGGGGCCAACAGGAGGTTCCCCCTACTGCTGCGGATCCGGGCGCCTTTCAAAGCCCCCTGTTTTACCATGCGCCACCACCCGACTTTTATCAAGTCGGGGCTGACTTTTGCCAGTCGGGTTGTACTTCCTATATCCAGCCTGTATTTCTTACCTTTCCCGTATTGCCGACAACGCTTTCGTTCGGCGGAACCTGTAAGAAATGCAGGCCAAACAAAAAAAGTGGGCACTCGCCCACTTTTTTTGAAAGTAGCATCGGGAAGTATACTCGACAAAAATTGAAATAGCAACTCCCTGTACTGCATGGATAAAATTATCATACTGTTATATTAAAGCGTTCCCCGGACGGGCTTGATGTGGGCTGCAAGGTCGAACACAAGGTTCGACCTACAGATTAAAATAAAGGAAGAATTATATAATCGGGCTTTTTATTTCAAAACCAGAGGA
>CAZPHK010000159.1:0-11178 GCA_964586015.1 uncultured Acidobacteriota bacterium
CGATTCCTGCAGTGATGTCTCCAGAGCTGCCCGCTGCTCTTCTTTTTCCTGAAGCGTGGCTTCCAGGACCGTACTTCTTTCCGCCGATTCCCTCAGCGAGGTCTCCAAAGCCGCTCGTTGGTCTTCCTTCTGCTGCAGCTCGACAGCTTTTTCCGCCGATTCCCGCAAGGAGGTTTCCAAAGCTGCCCGCTGCTCTTCTTTTTCCTGAAGCGCGGCTTCCAGGGCGGCATTTCTTTCTTTCGATTCCTGCAGTGATGTCTCCAAATCCGCCCGCTGTGCTTCTTTTTCCTGCAGCGTGGCTTCAATGGCGGTCAGCTGCTCCCCGGCCTCACGAAGCGTCGACTTTATTCCTGTCTGCTGCTCTTGTTCTTCTCTGGTTTTCTGTTCCCACTCCTGCCGGGTTTGCTCCCAGCGGACGCGTTCCGCTTCGTACTCCTCAGCCTGTTGCGCCAGCTTCTTTTGGGACTCATCGAGAGCCGTCTTTAACGCAGCCTGCTGTTCTTCAGTCTCCTGCGCTTTTTGCTCCCATTCCAGGCTTTGTTTTTCCAACTGCTTGAATGCAATTTCCCACTTCGACTTTTGGAGAGAATAGGTCTTTTGAACGCTCTGAAACTTGTCATTCAATTCCTGCAGCGCCTTCTTTAATTCGGTTGATTCTTTCGCTGTTTTTTTTGAATCTTGATTCCCGACAGATGCTCCCGGAATATATATGGCTGCAAGCACTGCGGCGCCTTTGATACCCTGCCTGCGCATCGGCGTTGCATGAAGCTGTATTTCGGATATTTTCCCGTTAAATCCTTTCCATTGCAGTTGGATGGAATCGTCCTTTCCGCCACTGACGGTGGTAAGAAAGGCAAGAGCTCTGTAATGATCATTTTTTTCTACTAAATGATGTATTTTTTTCCCGATTATCTGATCGAGTTTTGCGGCGCCTAAAAGCTTGAGTCCGGCCTGATTGATGGCAAGAAAAGTTCCATCAGGCGCAATAACAGTAACGCCGACAGGGAGCTTTTCCACAATCTGACGGAGGCGGTCTTCCCGGGAACCCTGTTCGGTTTTTTCACGGGTCCGCTTTCGTCGCTGTAATTCTCTTTCTATTATCGGAAGAAGACTATTCAGGAATTTATCCGTCTTGGCAATACAATCCGTAGCGCCCGCGTTTATTGCGTCCACTTCCACGGATTCATCCGCCGGATTCGTCAGAAGGATTACCGGCACACCAGGCGCCCGAAGCATCGTATCACTGATAACCTGTTCGGTTTGTTTCCCGGTGACCGCAGAATCCAGGACAACAACATCTCCCGGAAACGATTCGCTGTCGGGCAGCTGCAACAGGCCGTCGGGAGTGATGCCGATCTGTTGCACCGTCACTTGTCCGAGGCCGTCCGGAGAATTTTGCGTATCTGATGAAGACGATTCGGCTTGAGATGCCCGGGCGTGTTTGCTCAATTCGTTTTTAAGCAGATTTACTTCACTGGAATTATCACTGACGAAGACAACGTTCATGTTGGTCGATTCTACTTTTGCTGTCCGTAAATGTACTTTTTCGGCAATCCCGGCCTGCCTTTACTCAGGGGCATCCGATACAGGCATGTCTCAACGGGTGTGCGGCCCTATAGGTTCAGCAGCAGTGACTGTCTAAAATGCAGGCTATAAATATTCAAGCAACGGTTTTAAAAATACTACCAGTCGTTCAATGTAAATGTTTCATTTAAACATATGCCGTTTTCATCACTTGCAACGACCGTTAAAACGGCTGGGACCTTTTTGTCTCCATTTCCGGGATGACCCGGCTGCGATTGTTGGCCGTTCATTTCATCGGCAGTTCCTGTAACTACAACTTCAGACACTTTTTCCTGAACCGCCTGTTTGGATATATCCTTAATTTTATCCATCAATTCGAACGGTTTCTTAAAAATAATCGCGGTCCGGTACCTTGGCACTCCTTTCAGAGAAAAGACTGACGATCGGAGAGTAGTCCCCTCCACTTCAAAAACGCCTTCCGTCGTTACAATTTTTACCTGAATCCTCAGATCCGGTCCCAGTCGGGATTCTGTTTCCAGGAGCAATCCTCCACGGGAAATATTGATAATCTCTATTTTCGATCCCTTGCTGAACTCCACCTTTTTCAGGAACGGCAGATCCGATGGTTTCAGACGCGGATAGCGCCTACGATCGGCCTCTTCGTCTCTTTTCCTTCTGTCGTATGTCATTGTTCAATATCCAACCTTGTCTATACCCCACACTTTTCCCATAAACAGGCACCTTACTCTCAAATCATCGGCCTGTTTGACCGAATAGTTTAGAGCTAAACTCCTGAGAACTGAACCGTTTGTCTTCATCCGTAAATTCCGGATGTCTCAAATATAAAGTTTTTATGCTTAGGATTTTTACAGGAGCCGGCGTAATGGAAGGATTCGTTATCCGGACTTTACCATAGGACTTGAAAACAACCGCCCCGTTGGTTCAATTCTTGTGAACCGGCTTCTATTCCGACAAATTTCTTGGAAATGGCCCTGCCCGCATTTCAGCTCTTTTTGTTCTGAAGAGAACCATTTTGAAGCTTTTGAGCTTTTTTGCGCTGCCTGCCTGCGCCTATTGCGATTATAGATGCCAAAACCACCATAATTCCACATAAGTAGCACACAATCATATAATCTACACTTGCCATTGTCTTTCCCTATTATTTCCCGTCGTGCGTCCTACCATTTCTGTCCGCGATGGGTCAGTCTCCAGATAATATAAAAAAACAGGGCCAATCCCATTGTTACACAAAACTGAAAAATCAGTATTTTCCACGGCCATAACATTTTTCTTTTTCCTTTCAGTAAACCCTTTATTTCTATACTACGCCTGGGCCTTCGCTTCCCGCTCTTTGGCCCTCAGCTGTCGCAGATAGCCGGGCTTTCCGGGCAGAATCAGATTTAAAACAACGCCGAATACGATGGTTACCACGGTAGTAGGATATACATTGCTGTATAAATCTTCCGGCAGCCCGAATGGAGGCACAATGGTCCACAGGAAGTCCGCAACATAACCTGCCACGATGGTAGCCCAGGCTGCAGTCTTGTTTATCTTCCACATCATCCCGATCAGATAAACGCCGAATACGGGAATCGCGAAGGAGAATATCCACATTAAAAGCGGCAGGATTTTGGGACTTCTCAAAGCAGGTAGTATAACCAGACCCATACAGACCAGGATCGTAATTCTGGTAATTATCAGGAAGGTCTTGTCCGTCATTCCCGGATTCACCACCTTCCTGAAAATGTCGTGAACGATAATGTGGGACGAGGACAGAATCAAAATGCTCGTCGTCGAAAGCGTCGCCGCCAGAAGCGCGATCATCAAGATGCCGACCATCCAGGATGGGAGGGCCATCAGCGCAAGCTCGGGAACGGATGCGTTTGCCGCCTCACCCCCTAAACTTAAAATAGCGGGAAACGTCATCCCGACCAGGGCGAGCACAACCCAGGGATACGTCACCATACTGTTTACAAAAGAAGCCCAGAACACACCGCGCCGGATATCCGATTCTGACCGGGCTAGCAGCATAGGCTGATTCTGCGCCTGGGAAGCGCTGCACATAAAGACCAGGACGAAAAGGCAGGGAATTATTATGCCCAGCACGACTCCGGAGGAAAAGTGGTCAATGCTTAGCTTCCATGCTTCCCCCGCATTCGTATAAAAATCCGCGATACCCTGCCATCCCTCATGCTGGGTTGAAAGCCAGTGCCCGGTGTAAAATACGGCTGCAAACGAACCCACAACCAGCATTATGGCATTAAACAGATTCATCCACGCTACCTGCATCAGGCCGGCCGCGACGATATAGAGAATCGTGAGCACTACCGCCAACAGGAGGCAGTCGGGAACCATATCCAATCTTCCGTTCTCCCCTCCGCTCAATGTAAAAAGAGCTGCGGATGTTGCCATGACCTCTGCTATACAGATACCGATCAGCTGTGCGGGAAATACGGCCGATATCAACCAGCCTATCTTTTCACCGAATAATTTACCCATTCCTTCCGGGAATGTCTTGACATCCAGCCGGCGAAACCAGGGACCGAACCAGAGAAGGAAAAGAGGAACGAAAACGCCGCCGGATATCATTCCCCACCACAATACCGAAGCCCCCAAATCCGCCGAACTCTGCCACAGGGAAAACGTGTGCCCGCTTCCTAATGGAGCCAGTACGAAAGCCGCCGTTACCAGCGGCCATGCCAGTTGGCCGCCACCGGTCACAAAATCGCTGCCCGACTTTACCTTCTTTCTAAGAAAAAAGCTGACCCCGATACTCAAGATAAGGAAATAAGCGACTGCGATTACTAGTGCCATTCAGATTCCCCCTACAGAAGCCTTTCCCGTTATTCCGGTGGAGCAGGCCTCGGAACGAAGCTTCGCCATAAAACCTGTATATTCATTATGGACACGGGTCGGGATTTTACCTCAGGTTTGTCAAAAAACCTCCTAATTTTTAACTGCGACCCATTATCCTGTTATTATTATATCTTGGTATCCTGGAAGCCAAACGCTCCGTACTCCGTTTAACTCATTCATGCCGTATAGCAAATATTTTCTATGACCAATAAATTTCTACCCGCAGACGCCGCCTCGTGGCTGGAACCCCGAAGATTCATTATCTGTGTGATCCTTTTGAGTGGATTGATTTTTCTTTATATTTCAACGCTGGCCCAGACATCAAGAAGCAGTCTGAATGTGATGCAGGCGGTTTCCATCCTGTTTTTCACTATTATTTTCCTGCGCCAGCGAGGAGCGCCAAATCCTGAATTATCCATTTCACATTTTGAAAACCGCTCGTTGGGAGGGCTGTTTCCCGCCCTGGCAATCGGCGCCTGTATCTGGTCCTTCAGCATCCCCATTTACTTTATCAGCGATGATTTTTCGCACCTTTATTTCGCACGCGAGCCGCTGTTTCCCAGTCTTGTGGAATTGCTGGTTCATGGGCAGGCCGGCACGTTCCTGCGCCCGTTCGGTTTTGCCGGCATTTTTCTCGACTATCGCCTATGGCATCTATGGGCGCCCGGGTATCATATAACCAATATACTCATCCACCTTGCCACGGTAGCCGGCCTTTATTTTCTGTGCAAGGGTATGAACTTCAATACCCGGACAGCAGCGACAGCATCCTTGATTTTTGCAGTATTGCCGATCAATACCGAAGCCATAGTCTGGATGGGCGCCCGGTTCGACCTGCTGAGCGCCTGCCTGACAATCTGGACCGTATTCCTTTATCTGAAATACAGAAGCACGAAGCATCCGTTGTTTTACTTCTGGGCTCTGGTCTGCTTTTCTTTTGCCGTGTTTTCCAAAGAAAACGCCTATGTCACTCCTTTTGTTCTTTTGTCTTTGGAATCCCTTATTTTTGCGAAACGCCGATGGAAACCGGTTATTGGATTCTTCCTTGTTGCGATGGTTTTTCTCGTATATCGCTGGTTCGTTCTGGGTGGAATCGGGGGATACACCGACGCATCCGGCGCGCCTGCAACCTTCAATGTCGGAATTAAAACACTCATCGGTCTTTTTGTCCGGGTACCGGCACAATCCCTTTTAGGCTTCAACTGGGCCCAACCCGTTTTTATGGAGGTAGCCGTCCTCGCTTCATTGACATCTTCCATCCTGCTGATAACCGCCCTGACCGCAAAATACCGATATATCGGATTGAAACGGTTGCTTTTTTGCTTTTCGTGGATCCTTCTTGCGGCTGTGCCTGCACACCCGCTGCTGTTCATTAATGCGAATCTGTCAAACTCCCGAATACTGTACCTCGGTTCCGCCGGCGCAGCCGTTCTTGTCGGTCAATTGATATCGTCGATAGGAATTCTTCAAACCCGTCGGATAATCCGCGGCATGCTGGTGTCATTGTTATGCATTTCCGTCCTGTTTAATCTGAGCGCCTGGAGGTATACATCCGGCCTCTCTAAAAAACTTTTGACGGAAATATCCCAACTGGAACCATCGCCGCCCCCCGACACATTATTTGTCTTTCATAATATGCCGTTGTCGGTTCGCGGCGTTTTTAACCTGCACGTCGGTCTGCGGGATGCAATAAGAATTGCCTACAACCGCAATGATCTACGCGCCGCACGGCATGGAGACAGCGCTGCCGGATCCGGATCCGTTTCATCGCCGCATACGGTTATTGACCTGGAATGGGAGGAAAATGGCGATTTCCTGCTGAAGCGATTAGGAAAAACGCACCGGGAGGACGACGCGGGTTCGTAATGTCAAATCGTCGTGGAAATTTTTAGGAATCCGGAAATGCGGATCCATCTTCGGAGAGCTCGTCGGTTTCTTCGCCTTCGACAACGGTTACGCCTGCGACCTTGTCCTCGCTGTCCAGATCGATGCATTTGACGCCGACGGCCGCCCGGCCCTGGGTGTTGCGGATGTCGTCCACATACAACTGGATCAGCTTCCCGTTTTCGGTAATAAGCATGACCGAGTCGTCGTCCTGAACATGGCAGGTATTGATCACCTTGCCGTTTTTATCTCCGACTTTGATGTTGATGACGCCGGCCCCCCCCCTGCCCTGCCTGGGATATCCTTCGACGTCGGTCCTCTTGCCGTATCCTTTTTCGGTGACGGTAAGGAATTGCCCGGATCCCTTAAAGGTGGACATCGCAACCACCCGATCCTCTTTCTTCATACGAATTCCAATAACGCCGCGAGCGGTTCGGCCCATTGCCCGCGCATCTTTTTCCGAGAACCGGATTGCTTTCCCCATTCGCGTGGCAAGAAGAACATCGTAATCTCCGTCCGTAAGCTTGCAGTTTATCAGTTCATCATCTTCCGGTATGGTGATGGCAATGATTCCTGAACTTCTCGGGTTGCCGTATTCGGTCAATGCGGTCTTCTTCACTATTCCGTTCCGGGTCGCCATAATGACGTTTTCGCCGGTATCGAAATCCTTAACGGCTATAATGTCGGCGATTTTCTCGTCCTTTCCGACATTCACCAGGTTCACGATCGCCTTTCCCTTGCCGGCGGTACCGACATCCGGAATTTCATAAACCTTCAGCCAGTATACCTTGCCCCTGTTTGTGAAAACGAGAAGGTAGCTGTGCGTGGAAGCGACGAAAACATGGTGGATGAAATCTTCATCCCGCGTCTTCATCCCGATTCGGCCTTTTCCTCCCCTGCCCTGTGGGCGGTACATGGAAGCCGCCGTCCTCTTGATGTATCCCGAGTGCGTGACGGTTATGACGACATCTTCGTCGGCAATAAGATCTTCAAGCGAAATCTCCGCTTCTTCATCCAGAATCTGGGTCCGCCTGGCGTCCCCATAAGTTTTCTGTACATCTCTCAATTCCTCAACCACCACCCCGTCGAGTACCTTTTCGTTGGCCAGGATCTCTTTAAGCCGGGCGATGAGTTTCAGAATTTCTTCGTATTCTGCGACAATCTTTTCCCGTTCGAGCCCGGTCAACCTCTGCAGCCTCATATCAAGGATCGCCTGGGCCTGTTCCGCGCTGAACCGGAATTGGGACATCAGTCCTTCCTTTGCGACTGCCGGTTCCTTGGACGCTCGGATCAAGGCGATCACCTCGTCCAGTATGTCCAGCGCCCGCTTCAATCCTTCGAGGATATGAGCGCGCGCTTCCGCCTTGGACAGCTCAAAGACGGTTCGCCGTCGAACGACATTTCTTCGATGATTGACAAAGTGTAAAAGCGCTTCACGCAGATTCAGTACTTTAGGCTGATTGCGGACAATCGCCAGAAGAATGATTCCGAAACTGGACTGCATGGGAGTCATTTTATAGAGATTGTTCAGAACCACCTGCGCCGGTTCGCCTTTTTTAAGCTCTATGACGATGCGCATTCCATCCCGGTCCGATTCGTCGCGCAGATCGGCAATCCCGTCGATCTTTTTGTCCCGCACCAACTCGGCTATGCGTTCGATCAGCTTTGCCTTGTTTACCTGGTAGGGTATTTCCGAGACTATGATGGCTTCACGGTCGCGGCCGGTTTCTTCTATCGCCGCCTTGGCTCTCATTAGGACGATGCCGCGCCCTGTTCTATAAGCCGACCGGATTCCTGATCGCCCGTAAATATATCCGGCTGTCGGGAAATCCGGCCCCGGGACGAGGGCCATTAATTCGTCCAGTGAAGCACTTGATTTTTCAATGAGCAGAACGGTTGCATCGATGATTTCGCCAAGATTATGGGGAGGAATATTTGTTGCCATCCCCACCGCTATTCCCGAGGATCCATTCACGAGAAGGTTCGGGAACCTGGCCGGCAGCACGAGCGGCTCTTCGAGTGAATCGTCGTAATTCGGCCCGAAATCCACGGTATCCTTGTCGATATCGGCCAGCAATTCATCTGAAAGGCGTGCCATACGTACTTCCGTGTAACGCATGGCCGCCGGACTGTCACCATCCACGGAACCGAAATTTCCCTGCCCGTCGATAAGTGGGTAGCGGACCGAGAAATCCTGGACCAGCCGTACAATGGTGTCGTAGACAGCGCTGTCTCCGTGGGGATGGTATTTACCGATGACATCGCCGACGATGCGCGCGGACTTCTTATACGCTTTATTGTAGGTGTTCCCCAGGTCGTGCATGGCGTACAGCACGCGCCGGTGCACCGGCTTGAGTCCGTCTCGGACATCGGGCAAAGCTCTTCCGATGATGACGCTCATCGCGTAGTCCAGATAGGACTTGCGCATTTCATCGATTATGTTTACGGGAATTTGTTCTTGTGCTTCCTGCATTATGTCGGCTGTTTTTAAATATCGAGATTTCGGACGTTAAGTGCATTATCCTCTATGAATCGGCGCCTTGGTTCGACTGCATCCCCCATCAGGATGGTGAAAATTCCGTCAGTCTGTACCGCATCGTCTATCGACACTTTCATTAATGTCCTGGTCTCGGGATCCATGGTTGTTTTCCACAACTGATCGGGATTCATCTCTCCCAGTCCTTTGTACCGCTGTATGGTCAGGTTCTTCTTTCCAAGCGCCAGGATATAATCCAGCAATTCTTTTTGCGTTTGGACGGAAACGGTATTTCCATTTTCTTTTATGGTGAAAGGAGGTTTTTCCAGCGGAACCATTTCAGCATTCAGTTCGAACAGTCGCTGCCACTCCACTGAAGACAAAAATTCCCAGTTCAGAGAAATTTTTTTATTGGAATCCTTTTTCTCCACTTCGATCGAATACAGGCCGTGTTCCTCGTCCAGAATGACGGCACACTCGTATCCTATTTCTTCGAGCACGGGGCATAGGGCTTCCAGCAGTTCCTTCTTCTCAAAAAGCTGCCGGATTGTAAATCCCTGCTTCAGCAAACCCCCGTCCCCCGCGATCGACTGCAGCAACCGGTTCAGAAGCTCCCGGTGATTCAGGCGCCGGTTCAGCTTGCGGTAAACCCTTTGATGCGCGTTAATGCTGTTCAACAGTTGCGTTACCTCGGCTCCGCTGTACTGGACACCGCTTTTTTCCACCATGATGACAACGCCCTCCGTGGCGCGCTGCATCAGGAACTCTTCCATTTCTTTTTCATTATTCAGATATTTAAGTGTCTTGCCGTGTTTGATGCTGTACAGAGGCGGCTGTGCTATGTAAATGTGCCCCCTTTCCACCAGCTCCTGCATCTGCCTGTAGAAGAAGGTCAGCAGCAGCGTGCGGATATGGGAACCGTCCACGTCTGCATCCGTCATGATGATGATGCGGTGATAGCGCAGTTTCTCGGCCGAAAAATCTTCCTGGCCGATTCCCGTTCCTATTGCGGAAATCATGGTCGTTATTTCCGCATTGCTCAGCATTTTGTCGAACCGCGCCTTTTCAACGTTCAGAATTTTACCTTTTATTGGCAGAATGGCCTGAAACTTTCGGTCCCGTCCCTGTTTGGCCGATCCTCCGGCGCTGTCTCCCTCGACTATGAATATTTCACAGAACTTTGGATCCCGTTCCTGGCAGTCCGCAAGCTTTCCGGGAAGCAATGCGGAATCCAGCGCGCCTTTTCTCCGCGTCAAATCCCTCGCTTTTCGCGCCGCTTCACGCGCCCTGGCGGCCTCTACGGCTTTATTGAGGATCTTCTTTGCCAGTGCGGGGTTTTCTTCCAGAAAAGCTCCCAGGTTCTCGTTTACGGCGGTTTCGACTATCCCCTTAATCTCGCTGTTTCCCAGTTTGGTTTTGGTCTGTCCTTCAAACTGTGGGTTTCTTAACTTGACGCTTATTACAGCCACCAGTCCTTCGCGGATATCCTCTCCGGTAGGATTGTCCTTCAGATTCCTTAACAGATCCTGCTCCTGGGCGTACGCATTAACGGTGCGCGTTAACGCCGCCTTGAATCCGGACAGGTGTGTGCCTCCTTCATGTGTGTTGATATTGTTCGCAAATGAGAAGATGGTTTCGCTGTAACCGTCGTTGAACTGCATGGACGCTTCAACGATAACCCCCTCTTTTTTCGTTTCGAAGTAGATCGGTTTCGTATGCAGAACGTTCTTGTTTTTGTTCAGGTACTCGATGAAAGACGAAATGCCTCCTTCGTATTTGAATACCTCCTTCCTCTCGGAACGCAAATCCTCGAGAACGATCTCCAGGCCCTTATTGAGAAAGGAAAGTTCCCTTAATCTGGCGGCAACCGTATCGTAGCTTATTTCGGTAGTTTCGAAAATTTCGTCGTCCGCTACGAAGGTTATCTTCGTGCCGCGCCGTTTCGTCTTACCCGTTTTCCTGAATTCCGTTACCGGCTTCCCGTGCTCGTAACTCTGCTCATATACGTTTCCGCCCCGCCAGATCTCAAGGTCCAGGTGCCGACTCAGTGCGTTTACGACTGAAACTCCAACTCCATGAAGTCCGCCGGATACGGAATAGGAATCGTTGTCGAACTTGCCGCCGGCATGCAAAACAGTCATCACCACTTCCGCCGCATATCTTCCCGCCTGCTGGTGGAAGTCGGTCGGTATTCCGCGGCCGTCGTCAATGACAGTGACGCTGTTGTCTATATGGATTGTAACCTCAACCGTTGTGCAGTAACCGTTAAGCGCTTCGTCCACAGAGTTGTCCACAATCTCGTAAATGAGATGGTGCAATCCGTCGATTCCGGTCGATCCTATATACATAGCCGGTCTCTTCCGGACAGCTTCCAAGCCCTCCAGCACCTTTATCTTGTCCGCCCCGTAATCTTCTTTCACCAGCGGAATCCCATCGGG
>CAZPHK010000160.1:0-11146 GCA_964586015.1 uncultured Acidobacteriota bacterium
GCCTGCATCATCGGTTTTCCGCTTACGACGTCTTTGCCTTCAAAAATATATTTATGGTGAACCGACTGAGGCTGCCCGGCCACAGGGAAAGGAAAAGATATATATCGAATGGGCGATCCGTTGGTGTACTTGAAATCGTGATCCCGGGCGTAATTGATGATATTGGATGCCGCGCCCCCGACGGTGGGAATGTTGAAGTTCTGCTCCAGCGTTTTGCAGTTTCGGCTCACGGCCGATGTGCAGCTGTCTCAACCGGATATCCCGATCATGGCGGCATCGCCCTTTTCCTTTATCTCCCTCCATAGTTCCGGCTGGTCCTGCATGTAGGAGCCTTTGACTCCCCGGACCTCCACCTTCACATCAGGCATATTCTGCGCAAACCAGGCTTTCATCTCCTTATAAATGCTGGGAGCCGCCTCCGGTCCGCCCCAACCGATATCCACAAGGAATATAGTCTTTCCTTCCAGGGTATCAAGTCGGGGTGCAAGCGGCACGCGATCGACCATTCTATTCGGGGGGGTCGGATTCAATACCCTCAGTTTTTCCGAAGAATATGCCGTCGAATATAAAGCGATGAGTAGAATCGTTAATGTTGCGGGCCATATCTTTTTTTTCAAATTGCACCTCCGCTTTAAAGGTTGCCGATTCGTTGCATACAGGATAAATCAACCCCTGTCTTTAAAATCCCGTTCTCTGTCGAAACCCGTCCTTTTGTTTACGATAAGATGCCCTGTGTTATTTTCGTTGAATTTCAGATCTTGATTTTACTATTTTTCGAACCAAGTTCGGCAATTATCCTCATGCAAATAAGCCAGGGACCATAGAACCCGGTGCTATGGTGCGGGTTCGGGTAAGTTGGGAACGCGTTTCGCTACCGGGCCGTGGAAGCTGCCCGATATTCCAGGCTCATTTTTTCAAACAGGCTGTTTTGCGCCACTCCTGCCGGACCCGTCGTTACCTCAGATGATTTCAATTGAGATAAAGAGTTTCCCAGCGCAGCACCTGTACGGCGTTTACACCGACCGTGCCCGTAAAGAGAATACCGGTACCCCCAAAACCATTTTCATCGATTTCAGCATCAAGACCGACTTCTCTCGGATAATCATACAGATCACCGCTTCGGTTTTCTGCGGTAGAGGTCGCGGAGGCCAGCAATCTTCCATTTACAACCTTCATTTCAACCAGGCATCCTGTAGTGAACGCGCTGGACATGAGTTTCCCGGTCAGGGGAGTCGTCTTTCCGTTATCGTATTTAATCAGCGAGAAAGCACAGCCTGCAGCAGCTCCATCGCCGTTATAACCGAGTTCGGCGATCTCCGTTGTGTTCAGGCGCTCGACGCGAAGGGCATAGCCGCTCATGGTTGCAAGGTCAAACTTGATGAAAACATCCAGGAACTGATCGGTCGCGGATCCAAAACCTGCACCGGAGGTTTTTTGGGGTGCAAAGAGCGCTCGAACAGACATATCACCGAAATTGCCGCCTGCAGGCGTATGGAATAACCGGGCCCCTCTGTTGGTCGGTACCAGCCCCGTGTGTCCCGCAGCTCCGTTCTGTCCGGCTGCGTATGTCCATGAGTCGGATTTCGGGGCATAACGCGGGGTCGGCGGATTATTTGCCCCATCGTAGCAATCGGGTGAAAAGTACCCGTCCAGCGTCCATGTGCCGGGCAGTATCAAAGGTTGAGGGTCGGTGGGAAGGTTGTGGAAGTCGGTGTCTATCCTGTTGATCCCGACATCCTTTGCCGTCACCATGTAACTTGAATACGCGGTTTTCGGCTTGCCCGGATCGCAGCGTTTGTGCCTGGGCTGGATGACGGCCATCAGGTAATATCCGACGTCGCCGCCGGACAATGTGTAGACGGTCTCCGGATTGCCCGAGCGGGTAACGGCAACCATCAAGGCATCGGCGCCGTTGGCATCTTTACAGCGATACCATGTAATGAGCGATTCATCCCTGAAGCCGCTCAGGTCCAGCTCATAAGCCAGCTTTACCCTGCCGTTTTCAGGCATTTCGATTGCAGGCTCGCGGACAAATTCCGGGGCTTCTATGTACGGCGGCTCAAGAGTAAGTTCAAAGGCGGCTTCTATGCCTAATCCGTTTTTAGCAACAATAATGACGTCGACGGCATCCCGGGTATCATTCGAGCCGGACACTGTAAGCGTTCCGTTTTTATTGTCGGTAATGCTGATATATTGCGACATGGACGGGTCTTTAGTTGTGAACGTCCATTTACCCAATGCCGTGCTACCGGCATAATCGGCCGGCAACACACTATAATCCAACACTGCTTCAGTCTGTCCTGAACGGATCGTGGAACTTGATGCGGGATCCAGGGTGAGGGCGGCCGTCATGGGAATGCTCAGATAATAATTCTCCGGTTTGCCCTGCGACAAGGCTGCGGCTTTTATGGCGCCGGTGTAGTTAAAGGGATCGAAGCCGGAGAGAATATTGGGTACGTTATAGTACGTCTTCCCGTTGTAAAGGAGCTTACATGCCTTCAACAGCTCGGAGCCCTCAGACATCACCACGGTGGCGCCGGGAGTCGCATATTCCTGTATGACGTAGGGCTTGCCGTCAAGCGTGACGTTGTACTGATACGAGCGTGCGGTATTGGTTGGAGGCATCCTGTCCCAGGATATCTCAGCCGGAATGCCGGCATTCACAAGCTCGGCGCTGCGGCGGAAACGCGTATCCACGCAGACGAGACCGTTGCCGGGGCCATCCACAAACCCGAATTTATAAGTTACCCTTCCTTTGTAGTTGCCCGTAAAGGGCGTAAGGTATATGTCACAGTTAAAGAATTTGCCCGCGGAGAAGTTTGCGTTGTAAAGCTCGAGGCTGCAGCCTATGTAAACGCTGTTGAAAAATGAAGCATGGCCGCTGCTTTCCAGGTGACAGTTCAGGTATGTCATTGCGAAAGGGAGCAGATTCAAACGGCTGATGAAGTTTGTGTTGATCGCAACGCCGTCTCCACCCCTATAGTCGAAAAGCTGTGCCTGAGCAATAGCCTCTGCGCGCTTCCTGCGGCCGAGTTCGGGAGCCAGAGGGAACTCCAGGTCCACATTGCAGAAGTTTCCGAAGGTTACGTTTTCGGACTTTAAACCGATGCCGTTAATGCTGAACATTGTTGAATGCATAGGGATTATCTGCAATCTGATTGTCGTCAAGACGATAATCAAGGAAGATCGTATTTTCATCGAGTGCAAATGTCTTCCCTCCCCATGATACTCTTTCGCCGTCAAACTTAATGGGGTCTGCCGGATTCAGTGAAGCGTAACCGGCATATTTATATTCTTCGGGCGAGACAGGCATCACAGCGGCGATCAGGCCAAGCGCCAGAACGGCGGCGAGTGTACAGAGTATCTTTTTCATTGCAGCGTTTCCTTTTTTCCTTGCCGTGCCGTACGAGATGCTAGGCTACGTTAATAAAAACCGGCCATGTCTCGTTCCCTTCCCGATTGGAAGAATTTTATCAAAGTACCACAATAGCTTGCCTGCGGAACATACTCTTTAAACGTTTGAGGATATGAACAGGAACAAAACAGCAGCCGCCGGCGAAGACATGTGGTGTCAGGGCTGAAGCAGGCGCAACTCCAAGGAATTCTTCACAACAGCTTCGAAGAATTTCAAATCTCTGGACATGTTCGGAAATCCGGAACATCTTAATTAAATTGAAATTTTTTAAAGGGAGGGCATATGAAGAATTTCTGTCGAATGCTATTTTTGCTGACGGCATTGGCGATGTCTTTGATGATTGCATTGGGAAAAGGTGATGAAGCCAAAGGGAAAACGGTGTTCCGCCGATGCGCAATGTGCCATGGGGATTCGGGAGAAGGAAATGAAGCCATCGGAAAAGCTCTTGGCGCGAACATACCCGATCTGGGGTCCCAAGAGGTTCAGGCGCTGGACGACCCCGCCCTGAAGAAGGTTATTCTCGAGGGCAAGGGTAAGATGCAGCCTGTCAATCTTTCCGATGCAGAAGCAGATGATGCCATCGCTTTTATACGCAGCCTTAAGAAACCCTCGCCGAAATAGAAAATTAAGAAGATCCTTCACGATTAAGGCATTCCGCGTGAAGTGATCGGGCAGTGGTTTCGTTTGCCTTCAGTGGAAGGAGTCCAAATAAACAAGCTGATCATTGAATGATTTTACGATAACGGCGGTAAAAACCATCCACGCCCTCAGGAGGAAAAGGTCCTGATCCCCGGAGGGCGGACCGTTGCCGTTGGAAATTCGAATCGCCCGAAGAAAATTCCGGGTACTTATTGTTTATCCTCCTTTTCTGGCCTTATCTGATTGATCCTTCGTGCCGACGATCTATATCGTGGCTACCCGACAATCTTGTTTCTTGTGCCGATACCCGTTCCTGCATAGACTGCAGGATTCAGTTTAAGGATCTGCATCGATGGAAATTCCCTATTTCGGAGAAACGCTGGCATTAACCACGGCCGTCATCTGGTCGGTTGCCGTCATTCTGTTTAAAAAGAGCGGGGAGACTGTCCATCCGCTCGGGCTGAATCTCTTCAAAAACACTCTAACGATGCTGATGATTCCGCCCACAATGCTGGTATTCGGCCGGACGCTTCTCCTTCCTGTTCCGCTTCACGACTATCTACTGTTGATGGTAAGCGGTGTACTGGGAATCGGTATTGCCGACACCCTGTTTTTTAAATCGTTGAATCTTCTGGGCGCCGCACGCTCGGCCATCGTCGATTGCCTGTACAGCCCGTTTATTATCCTGCCTTCCATATTCTTCCTCGGAGAGCGACTCACCGTGATTCAGGCGGGCGGCGCTCTCCTTATAGTATCCGCAGTTCTGACCATAGGCCGCGAGAAGGGACTGGTGGAGATAACCAGAAGGCAGCTTATAACCGGAATTCTTTTGGGCGCTGCGGCCATGCTTACAATGGGCGTCAGCATTGTCATGATCAAGCCGCTCCTGGAGCGGTCGCCCGTCCTGTGGGCTATCGAGATTCGTCTGATCGGGGCCGCCGTCAGTCTTTTCGTAATCCTCGGGTTTCACCCGAAAAGAAAAGACGTGGTGGCTTCCTGTCTGGAATTGAAGAGCTGGAAGTACATGGTTCCCGGATCGATACTTGGAACCTATATTGCGCTGATGTTCTGGATAGGAGGAATGAAGTACGCGCCTGCTTCCATCGCGTCGGCGCTCAACCAGACCAACAACATTTTTGTATTTATTCTGGCGGCACTTTTTCTGAAAGAGAAGATAACCCGCTATAAGGTTGTCGGGATCGTTATGGCGGTCATTGGCGTTTTTCTGGTGGTTCTGGGTTAAAAGGTTCAAATGATTGAAGCAGTTTTCATTGAATTTCCGGAAATAAACCGGCGTTGTCCGCTTCACTCCACGCTTGCGTCACTATAGTTGATGCGGACACCATAGGCGGTTATGATCCGGTTCAGCCCCATCATTCCGCTCGTATTCTCTTCGCCCTGTATCTTCCCCTCGAGAACATCTTTGCAGATCACCGCTATATCATCGACTCTCTGTTTCGTTTCTGCATTCTTGCCGAAATAATGTCCCGGATAGAGGATTTTGGTCCCGTACTTCTCCATGATCGCGCTGGTCTTCCGGCAGGTTGCCAGAAGCGTGGAAAAGTTCCCAAACAGGAGCAGGTTCCCGGAACCAAACGAATCGCCGCTGAACCCGTACCCGGCTTTCTTATCGATGAAGGTCGTCGATCCGGGTGTATGCCCGGGCGTGAAGACGACTTCCAGAGCTCTGCCACCCAAGTCGATCGTCTCCCCGTCTCTCAGTTCCACGAACTTGCCTTTATAATTCGCTACGAATTGCGAGGCCGCATCTCCGGGGGCGATGTAGAGTTCGGGGAAATAATTGATCGCAGATCCTGTGTGGTCGGGATGGGCGTGTGTGGCGACCAGCATTACAGGTTTCTTTGTAATAGAGGAGACGATCCTGTCCAGATCCGCTATCCTCGTGCCGGCGTCGATCAGTACTGCTTTTGTGCTTCCTTCCACAAGATAAAGGCTCTCGTTGGACATCCTATGACCCGTACCTACCCAGGTATGCGCATCAATTTGATGGAAGACGACATCATCATTCCCGGCGACTTCTTTTCCCTCGATTTGCATGCCTCCCATTTGAGCGAATGCAGCGACCTGAAACATGCCCGCCACGGCAGCATAAAGAAGAAACCTTTTCATGAGAATCCCTCCTAATCTGTAAATCCGTCGGCATGGAAAATATTCGCCGGCTTCTGGAAACCTATCCCCTGTCAGATTCATTGCTGCTCCCGATCTTACTCTTTCAGCATGCCCTGGAGCATTGCTTCTTCATCCCGGGCGACCTTTCCGCCCATGATTTCAGCGATATTTCCCCCGAACATCTTTCCCATAAGCCCCATATTCATCTTGGTCAGGTAGACTTTCCCGTCGTCGCCCTCCCAGATACTGAACTTGCACGGCATCATCACCGAAACATACCGATCTGTAGTAAGCACGCTTTCTGCATATTTGGGATGGCACAGGCTTAAAAGAGTCACACGCGGTTCGAAATTCACTCCCTCCTTGCTTAAGGATTTATTCAACTCGGATATGCCCGAAACCACCCATCCGGCACTTTCGATTCTTTCCTGAATGCGCTCGATTGTTTCATCGTATCCGTAAACGGTTTCATAGGTTTTAAGCATCATCGATGGTGCTGCAGCGAACAGCAATATCCCGAATGCCAATATTCCTATGACGAATCCTGCCGCCAATCCCGTAAGCAGGCTTGCCCTGTTTTTCATATCTTCCTTCCTTTTTTGATAGGTTGCCTCACATCGTTTTTATTTTCGCAATGGTGATTTACGCAATGAAGCACGCTGATAACATTGATATTTCTAATGCTGTAGAAAGACTTTGTGCCGTCGCGTCGGCATTTCAGAACCTGCTTGTCCTTCATCAAAGTCAATTGCTGGCTTGCGACAGACTGGGGCACCTTCAGTATTCTGACTATGTCGCCGACACAGCGCTCTCCATTTTCAAGCAGTTCAACAATCTGTAAACGCAGGGGATGGGCAACCGCTTTTAATATATTTGCAATGTGTTTTGCCGTTTTTTCGTTCATTTTGAACTCCCATCATTTATTATTATATTAATATATATCGATAAATTAATATGATGTCAATCTATGATCTTTAAATCCCAAATGGTTCCGCTCTACAAACGGGGGCTGTCGACTGAAGATCCACAGCCTTGGAAAATCGACCGGCCGTTCTCCCCCTTCGCGCACTCCGTATGAAGCAGAAACAGACTGCAATCAACAGCCTTTTGGAGTTCCTCCGCGGCGTTCGCGGCAGGGGCATAAAGGACGGCGATGACGTTTCGCGTACCCGCAATTGTATTTGTGTTCATGGAATCCTTGACGGAGTAACCTTAGGGAATCCGCGATTCTCCGCTGTGATGGCGGATTCGAAAAATAAGGCAGGTTTTGAATGATTGCCGGGAAGAGGTTGAGCGTTTATGGCCGGATGTTATCCCCGGAGGTCGCCGGGAGAAATCCTCCAGGGGATAAAAAATGAAGAATCGCCGCAGCTATGGCTCCAGTTTGATCCGGCGTTTTTCGATCGTTTGAGCCGTTGCCCGGTCCATATTGGCGATGGCTTCCGCAAGATCGGCCCGGGCCCGCACCTCGCTGCTGCGGGCGGCGATAAAGCCGGACTGGCGCTGGAAAACCAGGAACATCGTCGAAGTGCCTGCCTGAAACTGCCGCTGCTCGCTGGCGTACTGCTCTTCCGCCGCGCGCCGTGCGATCACAGCGGCGTCGTGCCGGACGCGCGCTGAATTCAACTGTTCCAGAGCATTGCGGACGTCCGCTTCCACGTACATTTCCATCTGCTTTTTGGCAATTTCCAATCGACGGCCTTCAGCCATCGAATTGGCAGCGTTCGCTTCCGCCGTGCGATTCCGTATCGGCAGTGAAATCTGTATCCCGACTTTCGCGGTTGGATAATATCCGGACCAGAGGTTGGAAAGAGACTGTGAATTGCCGCCGATCAGCCGGTCCGGAACATTTCCAACGGGAAATTCACCGAACGGGTTGGCGGTTTGGGGTATCCCTGCCAGACCGGAAGCGGCAAAGGTGGCAACCGCATTGATTTGAGGTCTTGCCTGATCTTTGTAATACCTGGTGTTCACTTTGTTGACGGCGATGCTGATGGCGCTTTCCGCAAGCTCCGGCCGCGAAGCAAACGCCATCTCGAGCGCCTCCTCCAGTACAGGAGGCACGATATCCGTGTCGAGCTGCGTCTCGGGAATCAACGCCGCGGACCAGATAAAGTTGCTCCGGTCGCTTGCCATCATCTGCTTCAGATTATTTTCAGCAGTCGTAAGCACCTGCTGAGCCATTGCCTGACCCTGCTGAAACGTCGCCACCTGGGTCTGTGCGGCTACGACCTCGATGGGCGCCAGAAGCCCCTGTTCCGCCTGTCTGCGGTTGCTGTCATACTGTTCAACCGCAAGCCTTACCGCCTCCTTTTGCACATCAAGATTCTGCCACGCATACACGAGTTCCCAGTAGAGCTCGACAGCCTGTGTTACTCTTTCGATCACCTGCTGCCGCAACTGTTCGGAACTCAAATCGCCGTTTTTGCGCGCGATCTGCAGGCCACGCCGGCCCGTGTCAATGCGAAGACCGCGCCACAGGGGCTGCGTAAGATTCAGGGTCAGAGACGAAGGATACTGGGGATTCAGCATGTTGAATACGCTGTCGCTTTCCTGTTTGGAATCGGAGAATGTCAGGCTGTAGGAAGTTCCAAGCCAGGGTGAATTGCCGCTTAGCTTCGGGATGAAATCGAATTGTTTGTTGGTCAGCCGGCCTGTGTTGGATCCGCCGATCGCGGATGCAATTGCAATGGAGGTCCTGGAATGATTCACCTCAAGGCTGAATACGGGATCGAAGAAACCCCGGGAACCTTTTATATTGTATCCGGCCTGTTCCATTGAAATCCTCGAAACAGCCAGTTCCGGATCGTTGGACAACACCAATTCGATTGCTTCGTCCAGAGTCAGTTTCTTTTCGCTTTCGATTCCGACACGTTCCTGCATCCGGGCTTCCTCGAGCGGAGGCAGCTGAACTGCCTGGGAAGATGCCGAGGCGGAAAGAATTGCCGGCGTCTGCGTAAAGGCAGCCGGCGTAAAAATCGCCATGAACAAAACAGCCGCAGCGCTTTTTGCCGCCCGCTTGCCCGACCAACGGACCAGGCGCAGGGATTTGAGCCGGAGCGTCAGGTCTTCCCATATGGAATAGAAAACGGGAACAGCCAACAGCGTAAGCGCGAGACAGAGGGTCTGTCCTCCGGCCACCATCCAGCCTATGGAGTGGTTCGTGCCGGCTCCGGCCCCGCTCGAAAGCAGCAACGGAATCATGCCGCAGACCAGGGCCATTGTAGTCATAAGAATCGGCCGCAGGCGGTCCCTGTTCGCCTGAATAATGGCGTCGTTCCGGCTCATACCCGACGCGCGCAAACCGTTCATATGGTCGATCTGCAGAATTGCATTCTTCTTCACGATGCCGAAAAGCAGCAGCAGACCCAATCCGGACATGATCGTGATGCTCTGGCCCGTGATCAGCATGGAAAGAAGCCCGAAGGGGATGGCCAGCGGAAGAGTAATGAGGATAGTTACCGGGTGGATGAATGATTCGAATTGAGCGGCAAGCGCGATATACATGAAGATGAACGCCAGCGCAAAAGCCACCGCAAAGTTGTATCCGGCTTTGCTCATTTCACCCGTAATGCCGGTAGCGCCGCCTCTGTAGTCCGGTCCCATACCCAGCTCACCAATGAAGCGCTCAAAGCTGGCGACGGCGGATGCCTGAGATCCGCCCGGCAGAAGGTTGGCCGTGATCTCGACGATACGCTGCCGGTTCAGCCTCTGAATGGACGACGGTCCGGAGCTCGTGCGGGTGCGCACCACTTCATTTAAGCCGACCGACCCGGCTTTGGTGGAAGCCACGGTCAGCTTTTCAAGACCCTCCACCGAGCCGCGGAACCGATCTTCGGCCTGTACGACAACATCGTACTGGTCATCTCCGGCGTTGAACGTACTGGCCGTTTGTCCCGCGACGAGCGTGTTGAGGGCCTGTTGGACGCTTTGCACCGAAACCCCCAGATCGGCCGCTCTGGCCCGGTCTATATCCAGCTGCACTTCAGGCTTGCCGGCGCGCAAGGAGCTGTCGATATCCGTCACGCCGGGAAGAGTTCCGGCTTTCTCCACGAGCTTGTCGGAATATTCCGCAAGTTTCCGAATGTCCGGTCCCTGCAGATAATACTGGATATCCGACATGCCGCCGGGACCGATGCCGCCTGCTGCGACAACCGACAGGAAAATATTTGGGGGCATATTGTCTTTCAGCATTTCCCTCGCTTTTGTCGCCATCCGTTCGGAAGACAGCTCGCGGTCTTCAATGTCGACCAGCTTGACGTAAATCGAGGATGAGTTGGCAGACCCGCCGGAATCCCCTCCTACAGTGTTCAGCGTGTGGGTGACGCCGTCCATCCCGCGCACCTTTCGCGCAATTATTTCGGAGTATCTCGTGGTTTCCGCCAGGGAGCTTCCCTCGGGCAGGCGTATGCTGATATTGAATTGCGACTGATCGTCCCGGACAAACATGTTTTTGCCGATAACCATGAACAGAGGGATGATGGAAAGCACTACCAGAATGCAGCTCAGGACGATCGTTTTCCTGTGCCCCATTGCCCATACCAGCGCTTTGGTGTAGGTGGTATCGAGAATCCGGAAAAATTTCGCGTCCTTGGATTTGCGTTCCGTCCCGCCCGTGGGTGGATGAACAAAACGGGAGCACAACATGGGCGTCAGCGTGAAGGATACGAGCATCGAAACCACAACGGCGCCGGCGCAGGTAAACCCGAATGCGCTCAGGAAGCGGCCGCTCATGCCACCCATGAAACCGACGGGAATGAAGACGGCCAGCAGCGACACAGTGGTCGCGAGCACCGCGAGCCCGATTTCCTTGGTGCCGCGTTCAGCCGCTTCGAACGCCCCCATATTCTTCTCTTCCATGTAGCGATAGATATTCTCCAGCACGATGATGGCGTCATCGACCACGACGCCCACCATCAGCGTCAGGGCAAGCATCGTGATCTGGTTCATGGTGTAATCGAA
>CAZPHK010000161.1:0-4785 GCA_964586015.1 uncultured Acidobacteriota bacterium
CGGAAAGAACCATGTCCGGATGGCCGTGTATTGCGGTGGCATAGGAATGGGCGATTTTCCCGCACCCTATCAGTAATATTTTGAGTGATTTATTTAAATCCTGGCGCACCTTGCCTCACGAAAGATAGATCATTGCGTTCAGTCCGAGTAAAACCCACGTCAGCAATCATGAAATTGTATCGGTCCCTTTTGATATCGGCACCAGAATGGACATCATTAGCGGGAATATTGGACAAATAGACGGCAAGTACGCGCTAAGTGGTTCCGTCCCCGAATGTTTTAACGGCGCTGTTATCACTAAGTCATTCGATAATTTGGAATTAGAGGTTTCGTTAGCCTGAAGGCAGCAGATGCATTTGTTTCCGCAGCCGCGGCATAAATCCCGGCTGAAAGGTTGCCGGAATCCTGGGGATACTTCAGGCTGGTGAGAAATGCGGGTTAATCTTCCTCTATGTATGAAACACTGTCTTTACGAAGGAAAATCTTCTTTTTTTCCGAGGAGAGCCCCACGCTGAAGCAGTAACGATCGTAATAACGAATATGCCCTTGAAATTTCTCTCCGTTCGTTAGAGTTACGGTGACCGGGGCATGGGAGTCGACCAGGGATTTTAAATAGGAAGATTCCGTTCCGGTGGATTCCGGATGCACCCGCTCTTTGTAATGGGGCGCTTTGAAATTTCGTTCGGTTCCTCTTTTCCTGGGATGACGATATCTCGGATGGTTCATAAAAAATCCGTCTATAAAAACCGGAATGAATTCTTTTCGATGAGGCAGCAGGGAGCCGGTTAATTCCCGTTGTCATGAAAGGTTTATTAAAATAGGCAGCGGCTTTATACGGATCAATTCCTTAACGCCGGCCGGCTGCTCTATTTACAGTGTCACAATATCAGAACATTTACCCCGGAGGAACAGATTTCAACGGCTTTATCAATTGTATAGACGCACACAGGCCGGACAAAGGTCCAATTAATTTTTGTTCGGTCTGTTGATTAATTAAATTCTGCAATCATTTCCCGGAATATTGATAAAAATTCCTACTGCCTGTGAGGCGTATATTATTTACGATTAGCAGATTTTTTGTTGTGGTTACTTTTTCTAATAGAGCGAGGCTTGCAAAATAGTTCCATCCAATACCAGCGGCTCTAATCCTGTGTTAGACTTCCTGCTAAGGGAGAATGACTTATGAAACGTCGTGATTTTTTAAAACAGTCGGCCGCGGGAGCGGCGGTAACGATACTCAGCCGGGGGACGCCTTCGGCATTTGCCTCCGACGGGAGAGCGCAGGTCGCCCTGGTCAGAACCGGGGACCGGGCCGAAGGCATCGAAGCCGCAATGAAACTGATTTCATTCCCTTCCCCAAAAGGGAAAAAGGTTCTTATCAAACCGAATTTCAATACCGCCGATCCCGCTCCCGGGTCCACGCATAACGACACGCTCCGGAAGCTTGTCCGGGAAATGAAGGCAAGAGGTGCCGCTGGCATAACGGTTGGAGACAGCTGCGGTCCCGGAACCACCAGGAAGGTAATGGAGGATAAGGGTATTCCGGCCATGGCCGAAGAGCTTGGATTTGAGGCCATCAATTTCGACGAGCTTCCGCCGGAGGGCTGGGTACACTTTAATCCGCCGGGTTGCCATTATAAGAACGGTTTTGATGTCGCAAAACCGGTTACGGATGCCGAGTTTCTTCTCTGGACCTGTTGTCTGAAAACGCATCAATTCGGCGGAGTCTATACCATGGCTCTCAAGCTTGCGGTTGGAGTGACCAGAAAAATAAACGGTTCGAGGTTCGGCGATCTACATGTAAATGACGGGGGTATTCTGAAAAGGATCGCCGAGATCCATTACGGTTTCAAGCCGCACCTGATTGTCATGGACGGTATGGAAATATTCGTAGACGGCGGGCCGATGACAGGCAAACGGGTGGATGCCGGCGTGATTGTTGCGGGGACGGACCGGATCGCCATCGATGCCGTGGGATTGGCGATTCTGAAGCATCACGGCTCCAACGATGCGATCATGTCCAAAAAAATCTTCGAGCAGGAACAGATCGCGCGCGCGGTGGAACTGGAATTGGGCGTGAAGACACCCGATCAGATAGAACTGGTTACCGGCGACACGGAAAGCGCGGATTACGCCGCAAAGCTGAAGGGAATCCTGAAGCAGGGATAGGTTCTTAACGCCAAGGTGCTGAGGCGCAAGGAACTGCTCAACGCGAAGACGCAAAGAACCGCTTAACGCGAAGGCGCAAAGACGCAAAGGCACCGTTGTTCTTTTAAAAGCGTTATTTTGCACCGAAACCTTTACGCTGATTTTCATGGATAAGAAATGAACGTCGCCCTGGTGAACACGAACCGGATGCAGCCGCCGATCGCCCCGATCGGCCTGGATTATATTGCCTCGGCTCTGAAGGCTGCCGGCCATGAGGTCCGGCTGCTGGACCTTTGCTGGGAGGAGGATGCGGAAAGATCGATCGCCCGATTTTTCAATAACGAACCCGAGTTCGGCCTGATCGGCATGACTCTGCGCAACACGGACGACTGTGTCTTTACCAGCCGCCGGTCGTTCCTGGCAGGATTCCTGGATCTGGTTAAGGCCGTCAGGAATAATTCCGCCGCCCCGATCGTTCTGGGCGGCGTAGGCTTTTCCACCATGCCCGGGCAGGTGCTGTCCCGGGCAGATGTGAATTATGGAGTTTGGGGCGACGGGGAGTTCGTCATGCCGGCGCTGGCCGATCGGCTGGAAAAGTCGGATAAGAATTTGGACCTGCCGAATCTGATCCTGCGCTCGAACGGCTCCTGGCGAAGAAATCCGCCGGCTATGAGATCCCTGCAGGACCTGCCTCCGATGCGCCGGGAGCTTGTCGACAACGGGCGATATTTTCAACATGGAGGACAGGCCGGGTTCGAAACGAAACGGGGCTGCTTCGGGGCCTGCATCTATTGCGCGGATCCCGTCGCCAAAGGGAAGCAGGTGCGCGTCCGTCCTCCCGCCGACGTTGCGGATGAGATTGAGGCATTGATCGGGCAGGGAATCGATTGCCTGCATACCTGCGACAGCGAGTTCAATATGCCCGAGGATCATGCCCTGGCTGTTTGCCGGGAAATTACCGGGCGCGGTCTCGGCGAAAAAATACGCTGGTACGCCTACTGCGCCCCCGCGCCTTTTTCGCGGGAGCTGGCCGGGGCGATGCGAAGGGCAGGGTGCGCGGGAATCGATTTCGGAGCCGACAACGGCAGCGAAACGATGCTGCAGCGCCTCGGACGCAGCTTCGGTCCCGGCGACATATTCAATGCGGCACGCTGGAGCCGTGAGGTAGGGATGTCCGTGATGCTCGATCTTATGCTCGGAGCTCCCGGGGAAAGCCGGGACAGTATCGTGCAGACGGTGGATCTCATGAAAAGGGCCGATCCGGACCGTGTCGGCGTTTCTTTAGGGGTTCGGGTTTATCCGGGTACGGCTCTGGAAAGGAAGGTCGCAGGCGGGAAAGATGAGGCCGGACTGGTCGGCGGCGGTGATCCCTTCGATCCGCTTTTCTTTCTCGAGCCGGAAATTGAACAGGGCGTTTTTGAATGGCTGCATGCATTGATCGGAGATGACCGGCGGTTTCTTTTCTATGATCCGTCGAGACCGAAACAGAACTATAATTACAACGACAATCAGAGGCTTGTGGACGCCATTCGGCAGGGACACCGGGGCGCCTACTGGGATATCCTGCGCAAGCTCTGAATGCCGGCAATCGACCACGGTTTCCGATCGGAAAGGATATTGGTTTGGAAGAAAAGATCCGGCTCGGCATCAGTACCTGTCTTCTGGGGGAAAAGGTCCGTTATGACGGGGGGCATAAACTGGACCGGTTCCTGACCGACACGCTGGGACAGTATGTGGAGTATGTTGCCGTGTGTCCCGAATACGAGTGCGGGCTGCCTGTTCCCCGGGAAGCGATGCATCTCGAGGGCGATCCCGAAAATCCCCGGCTTATGACCGTCAAGACGAAGCAGGACAAAACCGAACAGATGCTTCGCTGGGCGCGCCGACGGGTTGTGGAGTTGGAGAAAGAAAACCTTTCGGGATATATCTTCAAGAGCAAATCCCCCAGCAGCGGAATGGAGCGGGTCAAGGTCTACAACGAAAAAGGTGTGGTTTCCAAAAACGGCGTGGGAATGTTCGCGCGCGTTTTCATGGAGCATTTCCCGCTTCTTCCGGTTGAGGAAGAGGGGCGCCTTCACGATCCCGTCATCCGGGAGAATTTCATCGAGCGGGTTTTTGCGCTGTTCCGCTGGAGGCAGGCGATGGCTCAATCCCGCAGCCGCAGGTCGCTGATCGAATTTCATACCAGACACAAGCTGCTGATCCTGGCCCACAACCAGCAGCGGTACCGGGAGATGGGAAGGCTTGTGGCGCGGGCCAAAGTGATGCCTTTGAAGGACCTTCTCGATGAATACCAGGCGCAGCTCCTGGAAGTATTAAAATTCAAAACGACGCCGAAAAAGAACGCCAATGTGCTGATGCACATCATGGGATATTTCAAGGAGCAGCTTTCGTCCGAGGAGAAAAAGGAACTGCTGGACGTCATCGAGCTCTACCGAACCGGATCGGTTCCCCTGATCGTTCCCGTTACTCTGGTGAATCACTATGTCCGCAAATACCGGGAACCCTACCTGATGGAGCAGGTCTACCTGAATCCCCACCCCATCGAGCTGCAGCTTCGCAACCATGTATAAACGTGAAACCCTTGGACTGCGGCAGCTTGCTGCCGCCTTTCGTCGGCTTAGCCCCAACAATAAG
>CAZPHK010000161.1:4885-11055 GCA_964586015.1 uncultured Acidobacteriota bacterium
GCCGTGACGAAGGCTTCTAATGTTCTAACGTGGAACGTCGAACATGTAACGTTCCAACATCCCCGCCCATCCATCACCGGAGCCTTGGACTGCGGCAGCTTGCTGCCGCCTTTCGTCGGCTTAGCCCCAACAATAAGCTCAACCATTTATCCATCAAAGTACCATCAGCCGTGACGAAGGCTTCTAATGTTCTAACGTGGAACGTCGAACATGTAACGTTCCCTCAACCTGATCCCACTTATAGGCTCTGCCATTTATCCATCAAAGTTCCATTTATCGAGATGAAGGCTTTTTACGTTAGGACGTTAGCACGTTCCCACGTTCCCACGGTTTTATTTAAGAGGATGGTCGGTGAGAAATTTCTCGATGTTGTCGCACAGCCTCGCGACTTCCTCCTTGCTCATCCACGGATTGGAAAGGTGATTCGTGACATCCGCCTCGGTCATGCCGAGCCGGCGCCCCTCCTCCACGGCTACGGCGTATCCCTCGATTTCGGTCGGCCGGTCGACGTAGGGGATGCTGTGCTGCCAGATGTTTTCGCCTTCCATGTGCTGGCGCAGGTGTGTCAGCTCATGCGCCAGGTCCAGGTAAAGATCGAGGTCATTGCCGTTGCGGTAATAGTTTTCGGTAAGGGTGACGGCGGGCACCAGGACGTCCACGTAACAGTAACCCCTATCTCTTTTTTTTATGCGAACGACGGCGCCGTCCACCAGCCTGACAAAAGGCGTTTTCGACGTTTCAATCCTTCGCCGGACGGGACTCTCTTCAATCCGCGGCAGGAGACTGCGATAGGGATGGTCCCCACAGGGCAGGTTTCGTACGACGCGGGCGTAATCCGGTAAATCTATTCCCATCTAAATCTAATTTTCTTCCTGTCTTTGAATTTTCCGAATTGTCATTCAACGATCGACTGGTACACAAGGG
This sequence comes from uncultured Acidobacteriota bacterium, assembly GCA_964586015.1. Classification (GTDB taxonomy): domain Bacteria; phylum Acidobacteriota; class UBA6911; order UBA6911; family UBA6911; genus UBA6911. The sequence goes on from CAZPHK010000161.1 coordinate 5,810, forward strand.
TCTTGAATTGATTTATGGGATCCATTTTGCCGGGCATGTACTGGGTTATGAATATGGACACCATGTCTTCTTCAGGATCTATGACCACGTGCGTCGTCGCCGCGCCTCCCCAGCCGAACTGCCCGACGGATCCCAGGTTGCCTTCCCGCGCCGGGTTCAGGAGCACCGAGACGCCCAGGCCGTATGCAGTGCCGGGACCCATCGGGCCTAAATTGGGGATCTCCGGAGGGAGGTTGTTCGATGTCATCAGCTCGACGGTTTTTCTGCCGAGAAGCTGTACGCCGTTCAGTTCGCCTCCGTTCAGCAGCATTTGTGAAAAGAGGTAGTAATCCATGGCTGTACAGGAGAGGCTGAGCCCGCCGAAGGGATGTTCGGTATACCGGGCGTAATTGCTGCTCGCCGGCTTGTCGATCGCTTTCAGACCCCCGTCTTCGGATGGACCGTAGCACGTTGTATAGCGATTGACATAATCCTTCGGAATGCCGAAAACGGCGTCCTTCATTCCGAGGGGCTTGAAAATCTTTTCCTGAACATACTTGTCGAATGGCATTCCGGAGAAATATTCCACGAGGTAGGCCTGGACATCGTGCGCCACGCTGTAAACCCACTGTTCGCCCGGGTGATAGAGCAGGGGAACAGTCGCCAGCTTGTCGACAAGCTCTTTGAGGGAGTCCATGGTCTGGAAATCGATGCCCGCTTCCCGGTAGGCCCTGTTTACCGGGGAATCGTCCGATCCTCCATAGCCGAAGCCCGCCGTGTGCCTGAAGACGTCCTGAATGGTGATTTTTCTCTTCGGTTCTTCATATAGCATACGGCCGTCTTCATCGAGCCCGACGAACACCTTCACCCCCCGGAATGCCGGAATATATTTTTCCAGCGGATCGGTAAGCTGGAATTTTCCTTCCTCGTAAAGCATCAGCAGCGCCGCGCTCGTGATCGGCTTGGTCATCGAGTACATCCGCACGAGGTGGTCCGTCCGCATCTTTTTCCCGGATTCGATGTCGGCCATGCCGAATGCCTTGTGATGCACGACGGATCCATGGCGTGCTACGAGAACGACGATGCCGGCCAGCTCCTTTTGATCGATATCCGCCTGCATGGCCCGATCCAGTCGTGCCAGCCGTTCGGATGAAAGACCGACCGCGGCAGGCTCGGCAACATCGACATTCTGTGCCGGCAGCCGGGCTGCAGGCAAACAAACAAGCATGATTGCAATCAACGGTATGCATTTAACTCGAGGTCCCGACATCGGATGCCTCCATCTGAATGAGAATGAACCGCCGGAAATAACATATAGAAATTACCGCCGGGGACACAAGAGGAATAAAATAATTTGGTGCCAGGCTACCATTTTACGAAATAATGCCGCAATCGGTGAAACAACAGAAGTGATGCCACGACCACCAAGAATCGTAATCCCCGGCTGGCTGCACCATGTTACCCAGCGCGGCAACCATAGGCAGAGGATTTTTTACTCTGATCATGAGCGCGATGTTTACATGAAATTGCTCAGGAAATTTTTCAGTAAATATGGCGTCAGATTGATCTCGTACTGCCTGATGGGAAATCACGCCCACCTTGCCGTAATTCCTGAACATGAATGCTCCCTGGCCGATGGAGCGGGTCGACTTCATAAGGACTTTTCCAGATGGCAGAACATTCAAAGGGATAGGGTCGGACATCTCTGGCAGAATCGCTTTTTCTCGTGTCCCGTCGAAGAAGATAGGGAGCGGGATGTTTTAGCCCATGTGAAGATGAATCCCGTGCGCACAGGAATTGTTAAAAATGCCTGGGATTGGGAATGGTCCAGCGCTCGAGCGCACATAGAAAACAAGGACCCTACTGGACTCCTGGATATGGATTACCGGCAGAAGACATATGATCCGAAGGAATGGAAAGAATACTTGGAGCGAAAAACGGCAGAGGAATCGTTCTGCGATTCCATACGCGGAGCCACGTCTACAGGACGGCTATTGGGGAAAAACGAAACTGCAAGATATTTGGAAGAGAAACTGGGAAAAACGCTGTTGCCGAAAAAGAGAGGACGTAAGCCAAAAATCAGTTGAAGGGAAAAGGGTAGCCTGGCACCGAATTACATCTTGAGAAGATCGATCAGTTCATCACGGGTGAAGATTTTGCTCAATTCCGGGTTGTCGACCTGCACAATCGAATCCAGTAGTTGCCTTTTCTTCTCGATAATTGCGGCGATTTTCTCCTCAAGCGTTCCTTCGGTAATCATTTTAAATATATGAACCACACGCCTTTGCCCGATGCGGTGCACGCGATCCGTCGCCTGGTCCTCTCTCGCGGCGTTCCACCAACGGTCATAGTGCAATACGGTCGATCCCCCCAGGAGATCGATTCCGGAACCTCCGGCTTTCAAACTCCCAAGGAACACGCGACAATCCTTATCTTCATTGAAACGGCGGATTATTTCACCCCGATCTCTGCTTGCCCCGGTCAGTTTGACATAGCCGATTTCAAGAGACTGGAGCATTTGTTCCATTATGTCGAGCATGCCGAGATACTGGCTGAATACGACGGCCTTCTGCCCGCTGTCGAGAGTCTCAAACAGCAGCTCCTGGAAAAGCTCCCATTTGCCCGATTCGAAATCCTGATGCCTTTCAACCTCGTTCAGCGCCAGCGCGGGATGATCGCAGATCCTCTTGAGCTGATTGAGCAGGGCGAAGATATGAATGTATGGCAGTTGCCCGTTATCGGATTCGAGCCGCTGCAGAAGAGGATTCCCTTTCGTTGCAAGCGCCTCACGGTAAAGTTCCGCCTGAATTTCACTCAAACGACAGGTGCGGATGTCTTCTATTTTTTCTGGCAGCTCTTCCAGCACGTCCTCTTTCAGGCGCCGCAGGGTAAACGGCGCAACCAGGCGTTTCAACCGGTGCAATCCCGGGACCGGCGCGGGGGCTGTCTCCGCATCGGCGGCAACGGAAGCAAAGTCTTCGTCCCGGCCAAGATACCCCGGCAGCACAAGGTCGAAGAGCGCCTTGAGTTCGGACAGCCTGTTTTCAATGGGGGTTCCCGTTAATCCCAGGCGCATTTGCGCCCGGATCAGGCCGGCGGCCTTGTGGCTCAGAGTGTCCCTGTTTTTCAGATTCTGGATTTCGTCAAAAACCACGAGGGAGAAATGGATCTTGCGGATCGTGGCGATATCGTTCCGCAGAATGCCGTAGGAAGTCAGCAGCACTTCTCCCTTCTTCAATATCTTCCGCAGATCCCGGTTTCCCCCGTGATAAACCGTTGTTTTCAACCGGGGAGCATGCTCGCGGATCTTATTGCTCCAGTGGCTGATTACGGTGGTGGGACAGACGACGAGAAACGGTTTTTTAACGTCCTGTTTTTCTTTTATCCACGCCATCAGGGCCATGGCCTGATGCGTCTTGCCCAGCCCCATTTCGTCGCACAGCAGACCGGCGAGACCGTTTTCGAAAAGGAAGCGGAGCCAGTCCACTCCTTTGAGCTGGTACGGACGCAGGGGTGTTTTAAGCCCCTTCCCCGACTTCCACGGCTTTGCCGGTGCGAGGGCCATCAGCCGATTCAGGATTTCCGCGCGGTCTTTTTTCCCTTTAACCTCGATCGGGTTTTCAAAAGAAGCCATCAGCCTGAGCAGATCGGCCGCGGAGAAACGTACCGTTTTGCCTTCCGCCGCGGGCCCGTCTTTGCCTCCCATGATATCCAAAGCGCGAAATGCTTCGGCGTTGACGTCCACCCATCCGGACTCGGCCGGAATGTACGATTTCCCCTCCCGTTTTGCCCGGAGGATATCGGCGAGCGAAACGGTCCGGTCTCCGAACCCATAGCGCGCCGAAAGCCAGTACCAACTCCGCTTCAAAGCATCCAGCGTGATTTCCAGCCGGTCGAATTCCCGGAACACCGTAAGGTTTTGCAGGGGACCGCTCAGTACGAGGCTGCCTTCCTCGATGGCGTCCCTGTGCTCGCTGATAAAGGCGGGCAGCAGGCTTTTTTTCAGGCGCATGGAAGCCGGTGCCGCAAAGCGCCGTCCGGACCCCGGTCTTTCCATCTCGGCCAGTATGTTCATCTCCCTGATGTACACCAGGTCCCCGTAGCGGAATTTCGCCAGGTCCTCCTTTTCAAAAAACCGCGCTTCTCCCGTTTCCTGAAGCGCCTGGATTACGGGCCGAACCTCGAGGTCGAGTTTTGTTTCAGGCGTCACCCGGAAAATGGACTTGAGGGGTATCGGGTGGATTGCCATTCCGGGTTGTCCGGGGAATTCTTCCCGCAGGAACGCCAGGACTTTCCGGACTTTCGTTCTCGGAACGGCCATTTCAAAAACAGCGTCTTTTTCGTTCCGGAAACAGCTTAAAATGAAGTCTCCGCTTTCATGATCGACGGCGGGCAGAAACGAAACATTTTTCCCGTACTCCCGGAACGCGTGGTAGGCGAGCCTTCCCCAGAAGCTCTGCTCCGCCGCCTGGCGCCGGGTCAGTCCGCCCGCCCTGTTGAGAAGTTCTTCTTCCCCGGATCGCTGGTGAGCGGCAAGCTTTTGAATGAGTTCGGCGCGGCTCAGCAGTTCGGAGTCCGCCGATACGATTCCGGTGCGTTCCATGAACCGGAGTGAAGCCTCGGAAGAACCCGGCATACTCATAAGGAACGCGCCCGATTTTGAGGAAAACAGGTACGCATGGCCGGAAGGCAGCTTGAGCCGCTTCACCTGCGCGCCGGAGGCCGGGGAGGCGTCCCCTTCACTCAGCAACGTTCCCAGGCGATACCACATGCTTTCAGTAAACATGTCCCAAAGATGGCGGCCGCCGTTTTTCTTTTTAATTTCACCAACCCGCTTTACCAGTTCGGAAAAATGGGGACAGGAGTTGCCGCGTTTGTTCCGGCGGCAGTTGCAGAATCCCGTCATTACTTTTCCGCCTTCAGTACGCGGAAAACATACGGGGGCGCCGGGATCCTTCTCAGTAAGATCCGCAATCATGCCGTAGCCCCGGCGCAGAAATTCAATCTTCGGATAGTCCGCCATATCGGAGAAAAAGAATACCCGCGGATCCCGCAGAACTCCATAGGTTCCGAAAATAATTTTAAAATGAGCGGAAATTATACAGTCGACCGTGCTCCGTGACGATAGCGCTCAAAAGCCGCCTTGACTGAAATGCCGGCGGCGTATAAAGTATGTCGCCGTGGGGCTGTAGCTCAGCTGGGAGAGTGCCTGACTGGCAGTCAGGAGGTCAGGGGTTCGATCCCCCTCAGCTCCACCAATAGAATCA
>CAZPHK010000162.1:0-11009 GCA_964586015.1 uncultured Acidobacteriota bacterium
CTGGAGCAAAGCGAGCAGCGATTTTTTCAACTCTTTCACGCTTCTTCAAATCCTATCACAATCAACACCTTAAAAGATGGGCGGATTATCGATCTGAACGAAGCGTACGCGCGCATCGGCGGTTTCAAGCGGGAAGAACTGATCGGACGATCCTCAGTAGAGTTGGGATTGTGGGCGGACCCCAAACAGAGAGACAGCCTTCTTCAGGAATTGAAGGAAAAAGGCAAGGTTCAAAATTTCGAAGTGGATGTTCTAACCAAGGCTAATGAAACCCGGAAGCTTCTTCTGTCCGTTAATCCGATTGACATGGGCATCGAACCCTGTCTCCTGATTATGGCCGTCGATCTGACTGAAATAATGCACAAAGCGGATGCCCTTATAAAATCCGAAGAAAAATATCGTAAGCTTGTCGAAAATTCCCTGCAGGGACTGGCCATTTACCAGGACAACCAGCTTGTATTCTGCAATAAAACGCACGCCGATATCTTTGGATGTTCCATAGAGGAACTGCTGACGTTTAATAGAGCCATTGATCGGATACATCCCGAAGACAGAGATCTCGTTGTGGGCCGCTATAAGGACCTGCTGGCAGGAAAACCAACTCCCACGCATTACGAACACCGGATTGTCCGGGGTGACGGCAAAGAGCGCTGGATTGAAATATACGCCAGCCTGATAGAGTACAACGGCAAACCCGCGGTCCAGGTCGCCGACATGGACGTTTCAGAGCGTAAAGGCGCGGAAAAAGTGCTTCGCGAAAGCGAGGAGCAGTTCCGGTTGATTGCCGAAACCATCGATGAGGTTGTCTGGATATACGACTTCGACAAGGACAAAGTGGTTTATGTCAGCCCGGCGCACGATCGCATCTACGGATACTCCAGGGAAATCCTTGAAAAGAAACAGGGCTCCTTTTTTGACTACGTCCATCCGGGCGATCGCCGGAAAGCAATCGCCGCAATAGACAGGATGAAAAAGGGACACCCCCTGGATAACGAATTCCGGATCATCCGTCCGGACGGTTCCGTTCGGTTCATCTGGGACCGCAGCTTCCCCATCAAAGACGACAAAGGCGGGATAAAGCGATTTATCGGCATTGCCCAGGATGTGACGACATGGCGGCAATCCGAGGAAGCCCTCAAGGAATCGATGGATTACCTGGACCAGATCATCAACTGCATCAGCGACCCGGTTTTCGTTAAGGACTATCAATACCGGCTGGTGCTTGTCAACGAAGCCATGAGCATGTTTACCGGCGTTCCGCGCGAGGGACTGCTCGGGAAGACAGGCTTCGATCTGGTTTCCGAGAAGTATGCCGGGGCCCTGCACGAACAGGAAGCCGAAGTATTCCGGACCGGGAAGGAATATGTCGGGGAAGACACCCTTCCCGACGCTGACGGCAACGAACATATTCTCATGACCAAGAAAACCCTCCTCAAGAAAAAGAGCGGGGAGAATCAGATTGTGGGAGTCTTACGGGATATTACCGAATACAAGAGGCTGGAAGCGCAGTTCCTGCACGCGCAGAAGATGGAAGCCGTAGGATCCCTGGCTGGAGGCGTGGCCCACGATTTCAACAACCTGCTGACGGTCATTACAGGGTACGTGGATTTACTGAAGCAGGATCACGGCCATGTGGATTCGAGTAAAAGAGATCTGGAACAGATTGAAAGAGCCGTTCAGCACGCGACTTCCCTGACCTCCCAGCTGCTGGCCTTCAGCCGCAAACAGATATTGAATCCCAGGGTGCTCGATCTGAATGAAATAATCTCCGACATGAACCCGATGATACGCAGGCTGGTCAGGGAAAATATAGAATACGAAACCATTTTGACTCCCGAACCGGGGGCGATAAGAGCGGACCCGGCCCAGATCCAGCAGATCATTATGAACCTTGTAGTCAACGCCCGGGATGCTATGCCCGGCGGAGGCAGACTGACCATTCAAACGGCGAACGTCGAAGTCGACAAAGAGTTTGTCGGGAAAAATTCGGATGCCGCGGCAGGACGGCACGTCCTGCTTACCATCAGCGACAACGGTGTCGGTATGGATACTGAAACCCGCTCCCGAATATTCGAACCGTTCTTTACGACAAAGGAAACCGGCAAAGGAACCGGGCTGGGCCTGTCAACCGTTTACGGCATAGTCCGGCAAAGCGGCGGATTCATCCGGGTCGACAGCGAATGCCGGAAAGGGACTACCTGCAGGATCTACCTGCCGATCTCCGAAGCGTCGGCCGAATGCCGTGAGAGCGGCAAGCGTACTGTTCCTGTAACCGAAGGGAAGGAAACGGTCCTGGTTGTCGAAGACGAAACGTCGGTAAGAATCCTGACCGGCAGAATTCTTCGTCAGTATGGTTATCAGGTGCTGGAGGCCGAAAACGGCGAAAAAGCCCTGGACCTCGTGAAAAATTATTCGGGAGACATCCACCTCATATTGACGGATGCCATCATGCCGGGCATGAACGGGAAAGAACTGGTCACGCACGTCCATGCATTAAGACCCGGCATCAAGGCGATGTATGTTTCAGGCTATACAGACGACACGATAATAAAGCAGGGCATACTGGATTCAAGCATCGCATTTCTGCAGAAGCCTTTTACGGCAGGCGATCTGATTCGTAAAGTTCAGGACACCATTCGCGCCTGACGCGCTGTTTCTCCGGCGCTGACGGCGGCAACAAGCATGCGATCAGTCGGGAGAGGAAGACCGGGGACGACGGACCTGGATCCGGCTCATAGGATAGTTTTTCTTTTGCCAGGCCTTCACGCCTCCTTTCAGGGCCTTGCTGTTGCCATATCCCCTATCCTTGTAAATGACCGCCAGCCTGGCGGATGTCGATTCCTTGTTTCATGAACAGTAGATAATAATCTCCTGCTCTTTCGGGATGGATGGAAGCTTCCGCTCGAACTCCCTTCTGGTCAGGGCGCCTTCCAGAAGAAGTCCTTCGCATCTTTTATCGTTGTAGGCGCAGACCAGATAGGCTTCTCCCGCCTGAACCTTCGATCTGGCTTCTTCAACGGAAATCCGCTCCACCGCCTCACTCCTTTCCTCAATGTTTTCGAAGGAGTTCCCACCTGGAACGGCGACGGCAAGCGTCCACAGGCCGAACAGCACGGCAGGAAAAATCAAATTTCGCATAGCTGTATCTCCAGGTCGTTCTTCTATTCAGTCCCGCATAATACGGTGACCAGATCTGCCGATTCACCGCCTGACGTCAGGCGGATGCTGAAGCGTTAAAGAATTCAAATCCATCAGAACTGAAAATTAAAAAGATAGAGTTGCGGTCCATACGTTCCGGATGTTCTATTTTTTCACCTTCAATCCGAACCCAGCGGCCTGCTTCTTCATTCTTTCCGTCATGCCGGCGCAGATCGTATCGCAGATTTCGTAAATCATGGGATCGGCAATCGAATAATAGGCCGCCGTGCCCTGGGCTCTCCTCGAGAGAACACCTGCGTTCAGCAACAGTTTCAGATGCTTGCTGACGTTGGCCTGGCTGGTGTTTATCGACTTCGCCAAATCGCCCACGGACATCTCTTTCTGTTCCAGCAGTCTCAACACCTTCAAACGGGTCGACTCTCCAAGGGAGCGAAACAATACCGCTACAGCTTCCAGCGCTTCATCGGAGAGTCTCATTTTTCCAAAAGCCATGATGCCTCCATATTTATTACTTGACAATATAACTATATAGTTATTAAATATTCAAGCGATTTATTGATTAAGGAGGTCCTGCCGGATTTTCCGGGGCATTGAACGGATCGCCCGTCATCAAAAAGGTTCAAAGACGCGGCATTCCCCGGATATTCGGATATTCCGACCTTTTTCTATTAATTCTGCTGCTGGATGCGCGGCATAGATCCCATCCAGTCTGGAGCCAAGCTAAAAAGAAAAGGATACCACATGAATAAAGGACTTAAGCTTCTGATTGCGACTTTAAGTCTTTCCCTTTGCGCTTCGGCGGCGCTTCTTCCGGGAGCCGGGGGCAGCGAAACCAAAGGCAAATACTACTTCAAGAAAACATGTAAAACCTGCCACACAAAGGACGGCGAAGGGGGAGAAGTCACCCCGATAAGCAAAACCACGGCACAGTGGAAGGCCTATTTTGAAGCCGGAAGCCATCAAGCAGGGAAAGCCAAGCTGACCGGGATAATGGACGAAGAAAAGCTGTTGCACGTAGCGACATATCTCGAGGCCCATGCTTCGGATTCCCCACAACCTGAAACCTGCGGGGATTAGCGAAATTCAAACCTGAACCGGTCGCAGGCGGGTCCATACTTCAAACCTCAGCAACGGATTTGAGAAATCAGCCCTAAAAGAAGAATATCCGAATCGACGGAACCATCCCGGTTCCGATGCGGCCAATCTATAGACGTGTAAATCCCAATTAAGGAGGTATATGAGAAACACTCTCATTATCCTGTGTATGTCCGCCGTCATTCTTTTGCCGGCGGCCTCGAGCGCTCAAACAAATGAAGAGCTGAAGGACCAGGTCGAACAGCTGAAAAAACAGGTCGAAACCCTGGAGAAAAAAGTCAAGGCGAATGAAGAGGAATCGGCAGAATCGCAAAAGCGTCTGAATAAAGTCGAAAAGAAGGCAGCCGGAGACAGAATTGACTGGGGTGCCGAAATGCGCGTCCGCATGGACCATGTGCGATGGCATATCAATCCCTATCAGCAATTCATGGGAACGGAAACTCCTCCGGTAGCGGTCCCCGCACAAGACCTGGAAAACACCATGCAGTATTCCCTCCGGCTCCGCCTGCGGATGAATGCGGAAATCAATGAAAACCTGAAGTTCATGGGCCGCCTTGCCATGTACAAGCTGTACGGCGGCTCCGACGTTCCGATTTTCAACGGTTTTCCCAACACGGTCCTGGATTCCTTCAACAGCAGCCGAATCCCGAGCAACGAAGTGTTACGGGTGGAACGCGCCCTGTTGAAATGGCAGATCCCCCGTACGCCCCTGAATGTGGCCTTCGGCCGCATGAACTCCAGCGACGGCCCGCCCCTGGAAATCCGCGAGGGAACGGAACGCCAGGGCACCCCGATGGCGATCATGGTGAATGCCGAAGTGGACGGCGTGCATGTCGACTACGACCTGGGTACGCTGGGATTTCCCGAGGGCACCACGATCGGATTCTGCGGCGGTGTCGGGTATGAGTCCGGTTTCGGCGGCGGCGGCCAGGTGGCCACAAACTACGTGCTGACGCCCTTCGGCGCCGGTGCCATCAACGGCATGAAGGACACCCGCGTCGCCGGGTTCATTTACGACATGCCTCTCATGTTCATGCTGGGGGAAACGGTCAATGACACTCGCTTTATGTTCGGGTACAACCGCTTCACAAACATGACCGATATTCCCTTTGGAGCGCTGACCAACTTCCCGATCCCCGGTCCGTACGCACAACCCTCCGTACAGTACGTCACCGGCACGAACAACCTGGGGAATATGGATCAACTCGGAGTCACCTGGCAGCACAAGATCAACGACTTTCTCCACTACTTCATGAGCTACGGATACATCAGTTCGGATCCCAACGGTCGTGTCAGCCAGTACGGTTTCGGCGGCCTTCTGGGCGATCCCGACAACAGCCAGAGCGGATGGGCCGTTTACACCGGGGCTAAAATCACCCCGATCGACGTCCTCTCCCTGGGATTCGAATACAACCACGGATCCGAGCGCTGGTTCAACTACACACCGGCTACAGGCGAGCTGAGTGAAAAGCTGGCCGCGCGCGGCAATGTTTACGAAGTATACGGACACTGGGATTTCGCCAAGAACCTTTCCCTGAAGACCGGGTACATTCATTACGACTATTCCACCGCCTTCAGCGGCTGGCACATTGCCCCCGGAGATCTTGCATACTACAGCCTGGACAATCCCGAAGCCGTCAATTTCTATCCCTTCCCCAAAACCGTAAAGAACTTTTACTTCATGGTCGAAACAAGTTTCTAATCTGCAAAGGGCCGGGAATTTTTTCCCGGCCTTTTCTTCATCACCGAGGTGAATCATGGCCGGCAGTAAGATAGACCGCAGGCATTTTTTCAGGCTCGGCACCCAGAGCGCACTGGGTGCGGCGCTGGTCGCACAGGCCGCCTGCCTGAAATCGCCGGAGTCCGTTCAGGCGCCGGAAAGCACGCGCGTGGAAGTTCCCACGACCTGCGAGCTTTGCCCGAACAAGTGCTCCGTCATCGCCGTCGTCGAAAACGGTACGATCCAGAAGCTCAATCCCAATACGGCAAATCCCAAGTCGCGAGGGATGCTCTGTGCGCGGGGCAACGCAGGCATCCAGCAGGTCTACGACCCGCAGCGCATCAAGAAACCGATGATACGAACCGGCGAACGGGGAGAGGGAAAATGGAAAACGGTTTCCTGGGAAGAAGCCTTCGACTACGTCGCGCAGAAGCTTACGGAGATCAAAGAGAACTACGGACCGGAAGGAACGCTCTGGTCGTCGAGCGAAGGATTCCAGGAAGTATTCTTCAAGAATCTTTGCTACGCCTTCGGTTCCCCCAACACGGTCCGGCACCCGTCGCTTTGCCTGTCTTCGGTCAACCTCGCCTATTCCACCACGTTCGGAACCGTCCCGTCGTTTGACCTTCTCAACGCGAACTACGTCATCCTCTGCGGCGCCAACCGATTCGAGTCTTTCATCACGCCCGACACCATGGACCTGATCGAGTCCACCATGAACCGCAAGACGCGGCTGGTCTGCCTCGACCCCCGGTTTACCGTCACGGCCGCCAAGGCGGACTCATGGTTCCCGATCCGTCCCGGGACCGACATGGCCTTCATCCTGGGCATGCTGAACGTGATCGTCAAAGAAAAACGCTACAATCCCGAATTCGTCGAAAATTACTGCTACGGCTTCGACCGGCTGGTCGAACACATCGAGGATTACACCCCGGCGTGGGCAGCCAGGGAGACCGAAATTCCGGAAGAGGAAATCGTAAAAATCGCGCGGGAATTTTCCGATGCTGCGCCCCGTGCCATCTACTACGCGGGACGCCGGGCGTCCTGGTACCACGACGACTTCCAGGCGCGCCGGGCCCAGGCCATTCTCAACGCCATCGTGGGCAACTGGGACCAGCGGGGCGGCATGGTTCCGAACCTCAGGTACGAGCTGGGAGAGTACCTGTTCTTCCCCTGGGATGATCCCGTCGCGGAGCGCGTGGACCAGATCGAAAAGAACTATCCGCTCGCGGCAGTAAAGGACGGCGTATATCTAAAGCTGCGCGACAACGTCATTGCCGGCAAACCTTACCCCGTGAAGGGCTGGATGGTCTACAAGCAGGATCCGATGAACGCGCTTCCCAACCAGAACCGCACCCTGAAGATGCTCAAGCAGATGGACTTCGTCTGCGTCATCGATATCCAGATGAGCGATACGGCCTGGTACGCAGATGTCATATTGCCCGAATCTACCTACCTGGAACGGCTCGATCCCGTGGAGCGCCTCGGCGGCATCTGGCCCGTCGTCCTGTTCCGGCAGCCGGTCATCCCGCCGGTGCACGATACCAAACCCTGCCTGGAAATTGTGCAGGGCCTGGCCGAGCGCCTCGACCTGATGGAGTATTTCGATTACACCATGGAAGACTGGATCGGGGAACAGGTGAAGGAGCTGCCGCTCCGCATTCCGCTCGAATACCTGAAAAAGAACGGCGTGTATGCCTCGAACGAGGAGCCGCAGTACGGCCGGACGCTGAACGAGGATTATCGGTTCATTACAAAAACCGGCAAAATCGAAATCTACTCCGAACGTCTGCAGGAGCACGGATACGATCCGCTGCCCGTCTACACGTCTCCGGCTCAGCCGCCATTTGGAAAGCTGCGCATGATTCTGGGCCGCAGAGCCTACTTCACACATGCCAACAACACCAATCTGCCGTGGCTGAACGACTTCGAGCCGGAAAACCACCTCTGGATTCACCCGGTGACGGCCAGGAGCCTGTCGATCGAAGACAACGATCTTGTTGAAGTCTCCAGCACGGCGGGAACCGTCCGCCTTAAAGCACAAGTGACGCAGGATATCCGGCACGACTGCGTCTTCATGCTGCACGGGTACGGGAAGCACTCCCCGATGCAGCGCCTGGTCCATAACGTCGGGGCATCCGACGCCGTCGTGCTCGAATGTTACGAGGATGAAGTTTCGGGCAACGCGGCTTTTCACGAAACGTTCGTAACCGTGAAAAAAGCTTAAGGGAACGTTATGATGCAAAACAATAAGGTACAATACAAACTCCTGATCGACTCCAAACGCTGCATCAACTGCAAGGCCTGCATCGTGGCCTGCCGCGCGGAGAACAATGTCCCCCTCGGGCACAGCCGCGACTGGATCAACGAGGAACACCGCGGCGAGTGGCCGAAGATCTCGTCGAACTTCGAACCGGAACAGTGCCACCACTGCGAAAGCCCTTCCTGTGTACGCGTCTGTCCGACCGGCGCCTCCTACAAGCGTGAGGACGGCGTGGTTCTCATCAACGACAAGGAATGCATCGGCTGCCGCTACTGCATTATCGCCTGCCCGTACAATGCGCGTTTCGCGCGCGAAGATCTGGGCCATCCCGAGAAATGCACCTACTGCGCCCACCGTCTGAAGCATGGAGAACCGCCGGCCTGCGTGGAGACATGTCCGACCAAGGTACGGATTTTCGGCGACGCGAACGACCCGAACAGCACCGTCGCGGAAATGCTCAACACCCGGCAGTACCGGGTCAAGAAGCCGGAAACCGGAAACGGCCCTCAAATTTTTTACCTGCGTTAAGGAGCGCGCGACACATGGAACAGATCGAATGGGGTTGGCTGATCGTCAATTATCTCTACCTGGGAGGCCTCTCGGCCGGCGTATTCTTTGTGTCGGGACTGGCCGCCTACCTGGACCAGAAAAACAATGCGGGCGATTCCCGGATAGCCCGGTACGGCGCCATGATCGCCCCCTGGCCCGTCTCCATCGGGTGCCTCATTCTGATTTTCGATCTCGGGCACTGGTACAGGTTCTACAAGCTGTTCGTGCACTTCCGGATCGAAAGCCCGATGTCCATCGGATCCTGGCTGCTGCTTCTTTTTACCGTGGTCTCATTGATTAACTTTTACGCCTGGCTTCCGGAACAGAAACGGAACGCCGCATTCCGCCGGCTGTCAAAGCGGATCCGGGGCGTGGAGCGCTTAAACCGCGACCTCTCCTCATGGCGCCGGCCGCTTGCAGCCGTCGGATTTCCCCTGAGCCTTGGAGTCGGCATCTACACCGGCATTCTGCTCGGTGCCGTTCAGGCGCGCCCGTTCTGGAACACAAACCTCGTCGCGCAGCTCTTCCTGTTTTCCGCTCTTTCCACCGGCTGCGCGCTGCTTCTGGCAGCGCTTTCCATAAACCGCAAATCGCTCGAGGATTCCCAGCTCCGTTTTCTTTACACCCTGGACATCTGTTTCATCACCTTGGAGCTATTCATCGCCCTGCCTTACGTCCTCCACGGAGAGCTTTCGGTAAAGGCGGTCCAGGATTCTCTCCATTTGATATTGGGGGGACCGTTTACACTGGCGTTCTGGGTTTTTTTCCTGGGCATAGGACTGTCGGTTCCGCTGGCGATCGAAGTCCGGGAGATCTTCCCCGCGCTTCGTTCAAAATCCCCGCTCAGGCACAACAAGCCTCTGACTGCCGTCACCGCATTTCTGATCCTTTTCGGAGGCTATCTGCTTCGATACATATTTGTGTATGCAGGCCAGATGAGCGCATTCTAAACCATCATATGAACGTTTACACATTTAACGTTTACGTTACACTTATTTCCGGGATCACCTAATCTTTCCGCCGATAAACCCGATAACGTATGTGTCGCTTCCCCGAAACCCGTGCATTTTATGAAGGGATGTAAGCAATGGCGTTTTTAGCTTTGGTAGGTGGATTAATTATCGGCGGCGCTTTACTGGCGGGAATTCGCGCTCTGTTAAATATGAAAAAGAAAAGTCACGTACACTGCGCAAGTTTCAAATAAGCAGCCGTCCCATAGCAATCTACCGCTGAAATAGAAAAACCCCGGATGACGGCATCACTGGATGCCGCTTTCATCCGGGGTTTTTCTATTTCCCCCGCGAATATCGCATCGGCTCTTAATTACAATCCATGTGCCTCATCCGGAAATGTTTTTCTTTCCATGAATCATGAAACGTTATAACTTGTAGTGTGCAACGACGTTTTAATTTCTTTCGTCAGGAGAACTGTAACCATGATCCGAATATCCGTGATGTATCCCAAACCTGCCAAATTCGATTTTGATTACTACAAAAACAAACATATTAAAATGGTTCACAAGCTGCTGGATTCCTACGGTCTGGTAAAATCGGAGGTCAATAAGGGAATAGGAGACTCCCCGTTCGTGGCTGTGGGGCACCTGATCTTCAAATCAATGGAAGATATGCAGAAGGCACTTCAGGATCACGACCCGGAACTGGCTGCCGACGTGGTCAATTTTACGGACGTAAAACCGCAGTTCCAGATCAGCGAAATCCTGGAGTAGACTCATCAGTTGTTTTTGGTGCGGCAGCTTGCTACAACACAGCAGACCAAACCGAAGGCGGCAGCAAGCTGATGAACTCCTAAATATCCATTAAGGTTTTTTTTCTGTATTGATAAATGTAATGGTGGCATCGGCAGGCAGGGCCAGGCCCACCCCGACCTCCAGGGTTTTTAAAACGGCTGCCGGAACCGGACAGGACAGGTGAGGGACGATGCCCTGGCAGGCGTTGAGCACCTGCGACTTCCCCTTTCTGAAAAGTTCATCCATCATGTTTATATTTGCCGTCTCAAGGATCTTGGCCACCTTCTTGTGATTGGGGCACTCGCTTTCAATAGTAACGGTCGCGTTATATTTCTTTTTATCTTCCACGCGTATCCTGGTTTTGAATCCGCATATGCCTGCGAACACTTCAACTTCAGTCATCTTCTTCTCCCGTCATTCTGATTACGCTCCGATAATACAGCAATCGCTGAAGGATTGCACCGATTGAAAGGCGC
>CAZPHK010000163.1:0-10938 GCA_964586015.1 uncultured Acidobacteriota bacterium
TGCACGAGGTTCCGGTGTGGAACAACAACCTGTATCTGTTCGCGCAGATGCTGTTCAAGCCCAAAGGATCGGTCACGCCTCCGTCCTCGATAGGGGAATACGACGGTTCCTCGGCAGGCGGCATGATGGGTATGGGCATGGGAATGCCCGGCCAGGGCGGCGGCCGGGGCGGCCGGGGCATGACGGGTGCCGGCGGTGGCAACGTCAATGCCGAATATACCGCCAAGAGAGTAAGCAGCGATGCGTCGTCTAAAGGGGCTGCAGGGAAATGGGTCGCAAAAGACGGCAACAACGAAATAAAACTGGACCTCAAAGTCGAAGGCTCCAAGCTGACGGGGACGATTGAAAATACCCAAATGCCCGGAGCAATCGAGATTAAAGACGGCAAAATAGAAGGAAACAACATTTCCTTTGGTTATGCGCGCAATGTAAGCGGCCAGGATTTCAACATGACCTGGACGGGAACGCTTTCCGGCGACGAACTCAAGCTGAAGCGAGAACTTGCAGGCGGGGGCATGGGAAGGCCCGGCATGGGTCGCGGCGGACGCGGAGCCGCTCCGGCGGGAAACTGAGTCGCGTACAATAAGGAATCAAGGGGCGGTGCGGTTCGTGTGAACACCGCCCCTTCCTTTTTTAAAGGCAGGGATCATTAGCCAGTATCGGTCACAATTGTCATCGATGTCCCGGCCAGAATGTCCGAGAATCCGTATGCACATTCCGGCCCGGACACCGTCCGGGCAAGCTTTGCGGAGAACTATTCCTTAAGGAGTTTCGTATACTTGAATCGATGTATTGGAATATTCATAGACATATCTCCTTGCCGGGAACCTGCCTACCAGGCTGGGTTTTCCGATGAGGCGATCCAATCGGCAACCCCCTCGTTGTAAATAACTCGCTTGCTGAACAGCCACTGCCCGTCGACCTTGACCATTTCGTCTTCGTAATGGCCGTATGCGTCAACGGCGGCTTTTCTTTCGGGATTATTGTTTCCATAGTGGAACCAGTAGGATCTCCCGACAGCCTTGTCTCCGTCGATTTTCAATACTATGTTGGTAATGTTGTGCCGTCCCGTTGCGGGGTATGGACCCTGCGGGGCGTCGCCGGCCGATTGATCGAATACGGGCCTTGCCTCTTCGAGCTTTTTACGGATCTCTTCGCGTCCCTGGACCTGATAAGCGACTATATCCAGAATGCCGTCTTCAGTGAACGTCGATACGTAGGTGTCCATATCGAAGAAATCAAGGGCAAACAGGTAACGGGCCTGAAGGTCTTCAATCTGTGCCCGGTCTTCCGCATAGCTGCCCTTACCCGTGCCTGATGGCGCGCAGGATACGGCCAGCGCCAGGGATAGAACCACAACAACACATAACATAATTCCTATATTTTTTCGCATTCGGATTCCTCTTGTATTCAATCGGGATTATTCCCCTCCCGTTGCATTGGATTACCGCTGCTTCCTATTCCCACCCGGTTTTTGTGCCGTAGGGAAGAACAAGACCGGTCGCCTCGATATCGTAAATCTTACCCTTTTTGATTTTAAAAAAGTGAATGGCAGGCATATTGAAGTTTCCCTGCCAGGCCGGTATGTTTATCTCTTCTGAATTCACTTTGAGCTTCATGGTTTTAAGCTTGCTGTCATGATAGAGGTTGGAAAAGCCTACTGCCAGCCCTTTCTGTTCATCGATTACCAGCAGACGGCGATTCCTGATTTCCGCAATGTATGCCCACACCCCGGCGGTGATCTGCCCTTCGCACGTATTCGGCACAGCCGAAAGAGCTCTGGCCAGCTTCATCATTTCCGGATTTACGGACTCGGGTGGAGCGAAGTCCCTCTCAACTTCCGGAGCTTCAGGCGCCTCTCTCTTTCCACCGACTGAAATGCCGCCATTTTCGCGGCGCTGGCATTCCAGGGCAAATGGTGCAAGCGTTCCGTCTTCACCTGTCAGGGCATCATAGTAGGAAAGCCCTATATCGAGCATCTGATCCCTTGGCGTCCTGTCTTCGGGGGATATGTCTTCTACCAGCCCCGGCCGGGGTTTTATCAAGTTCTCTAAATGTATTTCATCCCTTTTAACAACATGATGTTCGGCTTCTGCGATTTTTCCGCGCTTAAGGGCAAGCCGAACTCCGAGAAGAATATCCTCATTGTTGTTTTCCTTCATCATTACAAGAGCGGCTACCTGCTGATTCACGGGATCCGCGGCGTAAATCTGAAATTCGGAAGGTCCGCCGGAAGCAGTTTCCCATAATCCATATCCTACCGGGATTTCAGCGGTATTTTCCGTGAACTTTACATATCGGTTAAAAGGAACCGCGGAGGGATCATGCGCGACCAGCGCGGCCAGGTAGTCCTTCATAAGACTTAGCAGGCATCCCCGATCGCAGGTCCCTGATGTATAGGCAAAAGAAGTCAACGGCAACAAAAGAACAGTGGCCAGTACTATACCGATTCTTTTCATTTAACACTCCTCCTTTTTAATCCGAACTGTTTATTTCCCACGATGGATCCCGGTAAACCGCTTTTCCTCCGGCCATCGTCATTAAGACTTTAGTATTCCCGATTTGATTGGGATCGACCTTGAACAGATCCTGCGAAAGGATGATCAGATCCGCCAGCTTTCCCGCTTCGATCGAGCCTTCTGTTCGCAAGAGAACTGTGTCCGTCATATGCCGGCAGGTAAACGGGTCGGTCGGAGACGACCTCGTCCACGAACTTCCTGTCGGGCAGCCCGTTTCTGCCGAAGATGCTGTAATACCAGCCCATGCCCTGAATCCATTTCTTTTCGGGATGCGCTGCGGCGTAGTCCTTCACCAGCTTCTGGAAATCGTCCAGGGTTTTAGCGTCATTCAAGGAAACCTGTTCAAGCTGGGAGGCTCCGGCCAGTACGTGGACATGGGCGTCAACAAATCCGGGCAACACCATGTGTTTTTTCGCATCGATGATTTTTGTGGACGCGCCCTGATATGCTGCAATCTCTTTATCCGAACCCACCGCAACGATTCTCCCTTCACGAATCGCTATGGCCTGCGCCCGGGGTTCTTCCGTATTTACGGTATAGATTCCGGCATGAATCAGCACTGTATCCGCCGGTGTTCGGCTCTGATGCGAGCATGCCGACACGCCCGATATCACCAGAAAAATTGCGGCAATCACAGGGGGCTTGTGTTTCATATTTTTAATCTCCCATTTCGACATCAGGGCAACGATACGGTATTCCATCGCCGGTTGTGGAAATCACTTCGCCATTTCCCGGGCTATCATATCCAGAACCACTCCCTGTTCCTCGGCAGGAAGGAAGGACACCGGTTCCGGCCAGGCGCTGGTCTGCACAATCACGACATTTCGGGCAGGATTAACGTAAATGCATTGTCCATAGATTCCCTGAGCCATGTATACGCCTTCATCCCCCGGGGAAATCCACCACTGGTAGGCATATCCGAAGCCGCCGTCGGGGCTTCCCGGGTTGGGTTTGAGATAGGGCGCATCGGGCGTGGTGGAATCATGCACCCATGCCTTTGACACGATGCGTTCTTCTCCGAGTTTTCCACCCTGAAGCATCATGAGCCCAACGCGTGCATAGTCCCGTAATGTTGCATTGAAACAAGCGAATGCGCAGGTATCCGGCTGCTTCGGTGATTCATAGAAGAAGGCGTCGCTTCTGGCGCCGATCTTTTTCCACAGCTTTTCCTCAGCATATTTGTTGAGCCGTTTCCCGGAAACCTTTTCAAGGACAAGCCCCAATACTTGTGAATTGATGCTCTGATATTCAAACTTTGTGCCGGGAGGCGTGTCGGTCGACTGAATCGATTGCGCATAATCCTTGAAGGAAGGATTCCCCGTAAGCAGCGCCGCCCCAATCAATGCGGCTCCCGATTCCGGATTTCTGTAATCTTCGCTGTAGTCGACTCCGGTAGACATCTGAAGAAGATTTTTAACGGTGACATTGCGATAGCCGCTTTTTGAAAGATACGGCAGATACTCCGTAACGGGATCTTCGACGCTCTTAATCAAGCCCTCTTCGACAGCCGCACCGATTAGGATTGAAATAATCGACTTGGATACAGATTGCGATACGAACCTCGAATTCTGATCTGCCCCTAGAAAATACCTCTCCACAATAATTTGGTCGTTATGGAGAACGATGAATCCGGTGACGAAGTTTCTTTTGAAGTAATCATCCAAAGAGTATCGGGCACCATGGAAGGTATACTCAAATGACCACTCGCGGGTAGGTTCGCGCAAGGGATGGGATCGATCCCCTTTTCTTATCCAGTCAGTGCGCAAGCCTAGCTGGTCCATATTGTGGAAATAATAGAAGCTGTAAGGCTGGGACATATAGCTGTACTTGTCCACAAGAAGTCCGGCTGGATTCATTTTGTCGATATCGATCTTGTCCGGAGGCTGTGCGAAGGACTCCAGGCAGAACATCAGCCCTGCAAACAGTATCGGTATCCACCGAGATCGCCGAAATCTGATCATTTGAACTCCTCCATTCTGCTGTTTCGAGAATCTTCTACAACTTACGATCTTCGCTTTTTTGATATTTTTCCGGAACACGCATTCTTGTGTGGAGAACCGCCGGGTGAATTCAGACCCTCCAGAATGAGTCGGGCAAATCCTGATGCCAACCTTTTCTGGGAGAGCTTAAGTTCGTCCACGCCAAACAGTATCTTTGCCAGCTCGTAGTAAGCGGGCAGGCTGACAATCGCATATGCCGCCAATTTAGGATCGCGATTCTTAAAGGCTCCCTTTTTCTGACGGTTTTTAATGTAGCCGGTAAGAAATCTGTGAAGGGGCAAAAGGCGTTGGGCTGTGATCTTGTGCAGGGGATGTCCCGAGAGCGCCGCCTGAAGCAACAATCTTTGAAACTGGGGATCCTGCCTGTCGGCTTCCAGAACATGTTTCATCACGGACAGGACCAGCGCTTCATCATCCTCGCATTTGGCAATATGTTCCAATTCATCCGACCAGCTCTTAATGTCGATTTCATCAGCCTTTCGATCAAGAATCTGTCTGTAGAGATCCTCCTTGGATGCGAAGTGTCTGAAGACTATCGCTTCGCTTACGCCGGCAGCTGCGGCGATGGACCTGGTGCTCGTGTTTTCAAATCCGTGCTCAGAGAACAGTTCTTTTGCAATCCCAAGCAACTGTCTGCGCCGCTCGTCCGCTTTAAGGCGCTTTTGGACTGCCGGGACACTCCTGCCTGGACGGATTTTTTGAGTTTTCATCGGCTTTCCTGGCTAAATAAGTCAGTGCACGCTTACTTTATGGATCGCCTTGGATGCGTGTCAAGTATATTCCATCCTGTGTCGCGCACGACAGAACGATAGCAAACTAAGAAATAAGGAATAAATAACTCCGTAATAGTGTCCACAAAGCAGATTTTTCAATGAGCACGCAAAGTCAGGAACGAAATAAGAAACAAATTCATTAGTGCATATCGTATATGCAGTGAATGCGCGCCATTTTGTGCGATAAAAGATAAGCGGAAAGCTTGGTATGGAAGGGGCCGGATTCATCTGGAAAATATAATATCAATTAGACAATCATACATTCAAAATGCCGCAGATATTCCTGGTTTAAAACCATAAAACAGTGAGTCGGGAGAATCCGTAGTGTTTTGTTTCAATGCTGGAGGCAGAATATGCAGGGCGATAAGAATCAAGTTGGCAGAAGAAGATTCCTTAAAAATGCGGCGGTTGCAGCACCCGCCATCGCTGCGGTTAACGTATTGGGCGCTCAAACAGGTTCCGCCCGGGAGCCCAGCTGGGATAAGGAAGCTGACGTAGTCATTATCGGAACGGGCTTCGCGGGCCTGTCCGCCGCCATAACGGCAAAAGACGCCGGTGCAAAAGTCCTGATCCTGGAAAAGATGACAAAGGAGCACGAAGGCGGAAACAGCAGGGTGTCCGGGAACATGTGGTGGACGCCCACGAACCTGCCGGAGGGCCTCGAATACATGGAAGCGCTCTGCGCGGGCCTCACGGACAAAGAATGCCTTCAGGCCCTGGCGGAGGAAATGTTGAAGCTGAACGGCTGGCTTGAAACTCTGGGCGTTTCACCAAGTCCTCTGGGCGTATTCCAGCCCGAACATCCCGAACTCCCCGGTTCGGGCAGCGTGCGCACATGGAGCAATGGAGGAGGCGCGGGCGGCGGCAGGCTCTGGATATCGATCCGGGAAGAGGTCGAAAAGAGAGGTATTGAAGTGCTTTATGAAACGCCGGCCAATGACCTGGTCCTGTCGGCAAAGCGTGAAGTCCTTGGAGTCAAGGCAACCGGCAACGGGAAACAAATATCCATTAAAGCCGCCAAAGGCGTCGTTCTGGCCTGCGGCGGGTTTGAGTTCAATTTCGAGATGCAGAAACAGTTTCTCCCGGGCTGGCCCACCTATGGCAGAGGAACTCCGGGCAATACGGGAGACGGCATCAAAATGGCGCAGAAGGCCGGCGCGGCGCTCTGGCATATGAACAACTCTTTGGCCGGAATCGGCTGCATGATCGTTCCCGAATACGATCCCGTTATGATACCGGTAAGTTTTCCCAGAAATTCCTATATCCTGGTGGACAAAACCGGCAAACGCTTTATGAATGAAATGAGGGAAAACCGCCACGGATTCGGCCACAAGGAAAACCTGCTGTATTTCGACGGCGTGCTCGGCGAATTTACACGCATTCCCTGCTATGGGATATTCGACGAAACCGCACGGACCAGAGGATCCGTAGCCGGCGGAATGCCGATGAAATTCGGATGGTTCGGATGGTTCGGCAATTACCAGGGAAGCAGGGACAACAGCAAGGAGATCGAAAAAGGATGGATCGTCAAGGGAGAAACCCTGGCCGATCTGGCGGACAAGCTTGAAATCGAACCGGCTGAACTGGAGGCCTCCATAGCAAGATGGAACGAGAATTGCGCGAACGGGAAAGATCAGGATTTCGGAAGGCCTTCCAGAAGCCTGACCCCGATCGAAAAGCCGCCTTACTATTGCGTTAAGGTGTATCCGGCGACATACAACACCCAGGGCGGTCCGAAGCGGAACGCAAAATGCCAGGTTGTCGACCCGTTCGACCAGCCCATTCAGGGGCTGTACAGTGCCGGAGAGCTGGGTTCGTTCTGGGGCTGGATGTACAATGGCGGCGGCAATAATGCAGAGGCTTTGTGCACCGGCCGTATTGCAGCAACGAATATAATGAAAAAACAGGGATAGCCTTTTCGCATTCCGGATTTTGAGGGCGGACCCTGTTCGTCCGCCCCGATCCGGAGGGCAGGGAATCGAGAAAACACAGGCTGATTGCGGCCATTCCAAAGGAAAGCGCCGTAGAGGAGCTTCCCTATGAATTCCAAGTCTCTCATGGTGCCCGGCAATCCGCTGTAAAAAAGGATAAGAAGACGGAAAGGATCAACGTCCTCCGCCAGGCATTCCACCAACAACGCGCTTTAGTTTGAGTTCATCGCCCGACAGTATTCCGGTCCATTCAATATCAAAGTCCTGGCCGCCCATTGATCGTACATATTTAAAGGAAATTTTATTTCCTTCAACTTTGCCGTCCTTGAGTTCGATCGCTCCGGGGAATTGAGTATTTTCAATTGTTCCGGATAATTTCGAGCCTTCGACCTTAATTTCCAGCTTCACGTCGTTGTTCCCTTCTTTTGCAATCCACTTTCCGGCAAGTCCCTTGGACGTATTACCGGCATCTCTTTTAGCGGTTAATTCGACATTGGCGCTACCGCCACCACCAGGGGGGCCGCCTTGTGCTAAAGCTTGAAAGGGGATTGCGCAGGCTAAAGCCGCGACTGACAAAAGGGAAATAAACAACATTCTTTTTTTCATAGTTATTCTAATCTCCTCCGATTAACTGATCAGTTTGCATTCGCTGTACTATTAACCAAATTACAACCTAAAATATACGCAGGTTTGCTGCTTTGCAAAGTAAATTCTTGCCGACAGAGGGCAGAATAACCTCAATGGCGTATTTCTGCCCAGCTTCGAACTTTTTCCGGGAGCGTTGCTCTCGTTTCTCCCGCGTATGAGCATATCGATTGAGGGCTCGATCTGGATCAAATGATTGTCGATCGGCATTGTGACAGTTTCGGGTTCCGAACTCTGCCCGCCAGGTACTGATTTCTAGCGAATTATAAAATACCGATCATTGTACCTCTGCTCGGATAGTATAGGATTTATGGGGTATCCATTGAATTATTGGTTGCATTGTGGAAGATTTTCACCTTTATATACCGCCAGATTTTTATGTCCCCCTACCACCAGGGCTGGGTGGAAGCACCTTCCGTGGGAAGTATCGCTGCCCATCCGGCCAACAAATCGGATAGGCCCACCACGTTCCATACGCCCTACACACCGGACGCTGTCTATTTCCCATCACCGCCCCCTCCGCCGCCGTTTGATTAGGAGTGGCTTTGGGTACGTTAGTTTGTAGGTTGCTATGCGAGTGGTGAATTTGTGGAAAGAGTTCTGTCTCAGGTAGCTTCATTTACGTCAGACTGTACTTCAGGTTTGTCTTCGCCTACAGGAGGCATAATACCTCCACGGCATTCTTTGATTTTTATTCAGGTTTTAAACCAGGTTCAGGAGTTACTATCGGCTTTCCGGTTACAGGATGTTCACAATGAAATGGCAATACTTCATGCTCAGGCCACAGCAAAGGCTTAATTTCCGTCAATTCATCAGGACCATATGGATCATCCGGATAGGTTGTAGTCTGGTTGGGAACAAAATCGGGGGGCGTAAAAGCCCATCCGTTTTCATGCGTAGCATGCCATACCGGGCGATAATTTAGGATTTTTATTTTCCAGACGCCGTCGATCTTAATGTAGGTGTTTTCATAAAGCGCACCTTCCCACCACTGCCGTGAAGTCCCGCTTCCTGCTGGTCGGGGATTCTTTTCATAATGTGTTCCGGCCATCATCATACAGCGGAATCTTGCATTCGCGGTTTTCCTGTCCGGAGCAACATCAACAACATCCTGCATCATCGGATGATCAAGAAGAAAACCGAAGACAGGGCCATTTTTACCATCGGTAAAACGCTGCCTGAAACCGTCACAGTAAGCACGGCGTATTCCGGCTTTACCTTTGAACACTCCACCGAAAAAATAAAATTCGCAATCATCGGCATAGCAATCCACTACTTCATCATACATACATTTATCAATAAAATAGCCATATAGATGATGCAACCTTCTAATAGCATGCACATCCTCAAGTATCCCAAGTTTATTTTCCAGTTTCTCAATCCGTTTCGCTAGATTATCGTCACTCATAATAAGTCCCCTCCTTTTCAATAGTGAATAGATTTTTGTATGAAGAGAGTATATATATAGAAATTTGATTTGTCAGGGAAATTATGTAATCCGGGTTAAAGGGAGTGCAATATACAGTGGTTTCGGTGATCCCTGAGAAGGCTACGACATTCCAGGTCGGTGGAGAAGAATCTTTAATGCAGGTTTGAAAATATTAGGAGATTTACCGGGGTTTATTTTAAAGCAGACAGAAAGATAGAGCCTGATCGGAATGTTTCCCAATAATCTAAACAGCTTCTCCTGTTGGGGTTTGTTTCCTCGACGGCAGCATGATTTCCCGACGAAACCGTAACGATACTATCCTACAGGCCGAACTCCGGCTGCGTCGGATTGATTGCATCCATTCTGTAAGGAAATACACTCACAGTCTTGGAGCCATGGATTTAAGCAGACAATGGGAAGCGGGAGATCATGGATTATCGACGCTCCCGCCGCCCTGCCCGAGTGAATGTTTGTTCCAGCGCTTTTCCTTCGATTCAGCTTCAATAATGTTACTATTTCTATCCGGTTAGAGCGGTTGAGCCTCCAGTGGGTAGAAAGCCATCGACAGCTTGGTGATAAGGGCAGCGGCAGGTGTGTTGGCAACATTGCCGTCATCCCCGATGGCAAAGAATTTACCGGTCGTTTTCAGTTGATTCCAGTTGTAGAAGAAAACCGTGGATACCGGGAGACCAAATTCTCGCCAGCTGAATATATACTGATTGTCGGCGAATTTATAAATGGTGCACATCTCCACATCGGCCTGACCCTTCAATGGCCCTACTACGCAATGCCAGGCATAGCGCTCAAAGGTCATATACACATGTTCGAAGCACTGGTTGGTATTGTACTTGTAAATAGCGCGCAGACCGTGCAGGTCGCGGGTCGGTGCCGGTTTCTGACCGGTGGGAGGGATGGATGGATCGCCAAGCACACCGGCCGAGTAATTGTGAACCGCCCGGGGTTCACGGCCTACATCGCCTTCGCGTATGATAGTTTGTGCCCCTACCACCTGCCTGGTTTCGGTATTCACGATGAATGTCTGGGACTCCCGTGGTTTGGCGGCGAAGGTCATATCGATAAAATAGGTATTCTCCTCAACTTCCACTACTTCGCACCAATCCGTACCGCTCTCGTCGCTGCTTTTCCATTCGACTTTGTTTTTTTCGATAAAATTGAGGTCGAAAGCGGGGCCGGAGTCGAGAGTGATCTTTAACTGCTTGTTGACAAGGATATCCGTTTGCGGATTGCGGTAGGTCGCCATTTCCGAAGCATAATCTTCGTATTTATAATCTGTTTCACCTTCTCTCTGTGACACGATTTTTCTCCTCATCATAAACCGGGGGCCATGTGGATTCCAGGATTCGAGCTGCTTTTCCCACTGCATATCCCCGGGAAGTTCATATTCCGATTTTGCTGCGATTCATATCGTGGGTATACGATCGTGACAGACCTATCATAAAGATATGATTGTGGACTGCCACACTCCCACAGACATTGAGATTGAATCCGACGAGTTTGGTAATTAAATCTTACTCTTGCTGAAAAAGAACAGAAATCAGTAAGTTTTATTGATGCTTCTTTAACACCCTACTCAATCATTCAGTTAAAAACAACAATTCTTTGATAGAGCATCAAGTTCTA
>CAZPHK010000164.1:0-10936 GCA_964586015.1 uncultured Acidobacteriota bacterium
CCGGATTTTGTTACTTTTTATAATTTTTAGTGTAAAATTCCGATATGAGTTTTGAGGATAAACTTCCTTCATGGCTGCCATGGTAAAAATGGACCCACAAAGCCAATCCATCAACATTCCCCCGAGAAATGTCGCATGAAAATATCCCGGTTTACCGATCGGAGTATACAGGCGTTGTCAGGGGTTTATAGAGGAGAGCAATGTCAGTACGTTTGTTTGTAGGGAACCTTTCCTACGATGTGACGGAGTCGGATATAAGAGAGTTTTTTTCACCTGTCGGTACTCTTTCAACGGTCATTATTCCCATGGATCGCGATACCGGTAAACCGAGAGGATTTGCCTTCGTAGAATTCAGCGACCAGGAACAGGCCGACGAAGCGATCAACCGTTTTAACAACCAGCCTCTAAAGGGACGCAATATAACAATCAACGAAGCGAGAGCCAGGGAATCCCGTCCCGTCGGCGGGGCTCATCGTCCCCCTTCCATACCGAAATCTCGCCCGGACGGTGTGGAATCGGATGTCGGATCTTTGGAAAGTCCACGGTCGGGCCGTGCGGAGAGAAGGCAGCGTAATTTCAGGCATGATGCCAAGCCTTCACGAAAACGTAAGAATAATTACGGGGCCAAAGGTGATTCCGGCGGTAGAAAAGGTCCGATAAGGGAACGCACCGGAGGCCAGTTTTTCGGCGATACCGAAGACGAGGACTTTGAAGACGATCGGGATTATAAGTACCGTTGGTAATTCCTGATTATGAAAACAGCACGCGCAGCGGCGGTTCTCTGTGCCCTGATGGCGCTGATGGTTGCCGTTACCTGGCAAATGTGGCTGAATCCGGCGGTAGACAGCGGCCGGGAAATGAACCTGCCGCTGCGCCTTCTTGAAGGCGAAAATCTATACTCGCAGGTTTATAACCTGTACGGACCCTTCGCTCCTCTTTTCAATGCCGCGCTTTACGCCCTGTTCGGTACCAGCCTCACTACTCTTTACTGGGCCGGTATTTCCGGCTCGTTGATACTGGTGCTCTCGATTTTCTATCTCGGCCGGTATTTCATGCCTCCTTTCGAAGCAATGCTGTCCGCGACGGCAGTGCTGGCGTTATGCGTTTTCAAGGAAAGCGGGAATTTGATATTTCCCTACAGCTACGCAGTGCTGTACGGAACCCTGTCCGGAACGTTGGCCCTGATCGCCATGGTGCGCTATATCCGCTCCGGCGGGAACGGACGCCTGTTTGCCGCAGGAATATTGTCCGGAGTCGCGATGTGCTGCAAAGCGGAATTCGGGCTGGCCGTTATTGCCGCGGTGACGGTGTTCATTGCCACGGAGCCCCGGGGCCGGCGCTTACGAATATCAGGGATTGTCGTCCCTGCGCTTTTAATATTCCCGATTGCCCTGGGAGGATATTTATTCACGAGAGTTCCGCTGGAATCATTTTTCAGGGACACATTTTTTTTCCCCGGTTCCATACCGGACGCGCTTGTTCACTACAACAAGTTGAAGCTTGGATTCTACGATCCGGGCAGAACCATTCGGGAAATGATCAGCGCCGCTGCCCTCATGGCCGGCTTCGCGGGACTGTTTTCCCTGGCGAGCATCCGGCTTGCCGGCAGGGCTCTCAAGCAGCAGCCGAACGAAACCGGCAGACAGGAACGCCGGCTTTTGGTTCTGACGCTGTCATGTTTTGGACTGATTCTCCTGCATTTCCTGCTTTTCGGAACCCGATGGGACCTGAATCCTTTTCGCGCCCTTCCGATATTGTTCCTCGGTGCGATCCTGTATTATGCGGCATCCCTGTACCGGCATCGGGGAGATCCCCTGTCCAATCGGGCTCTGCTTGTTGTTGCGGTATACGCCCTGGCGATATTGGCCCGGATCGCAACCCGGGTTCCCGCGGGAGGCGGATACAGCGCCGGCCTGCTGCCCGTGCCTCTGATGCTCTTCATATACATGGCCGTGGCGGATTCTTCAATTTTTAAGGTCCCGTCTCCGATAAAACAATCCAGAAGACGCGCGGTGTCCGTATTTCTGTCGATTGCGCTGGCGGCCCTTCTGGGCGTTATTATTTATCGATATACGGATCATCCATCCTATACGGTCGAAACCCCTCGCGGCAGCTTTACCATCGGTCCGGAAGCCGGATCGGCCGTGAACAGAACGCTTGAATACATTGCCCTTAACAGCAGGCCCGGGGAGTATATTCTGTCGCTTCCCGAAGGAAGCATTCTGAATTTTCTGGCCGCCCGGCCGGCGCCGCTCCGCTATGAAGTGATGACCCCCGGATTCCTCGATCGCGGGGCGGAAATCGAAGCGATCCGAACTCTCCGGGAAAAAAATGTCCGGTTAATATTCATGTTCAACCGGCCCACTTCCGAATTCGGTGCGAAAATATTCGGCCGGGATTATAACCGCACTCTTATGGAATGGATCGAAACGAATTACGAAGTGGACGCCGTTTTCGGGGACGAAGCCAACGCCGAGACTCAGATCGGTGATCCGCAATTCTTCATCAAATGTTATCGGAAGAAAAACCGCACTAACATTCTAACGTTTAACGTTCAACGTCGAATGTTTGAACGTTAAACACCAGAGATACGATTAGCTTATATCCCCGCGGTTTTTTCGTAAATTTCGTCTATTGCCGGGTGTTTCAATGTGGGTAGATGGTTTTCTTGCCATGATTAATGGAAGATGCAAGGTTAAGGTTGTCGTAGAGGATTTAACTTTACACATTCCAGATTTCTACGTTCTAACGTTTCCAGATCAGAACGCACCCCGAGAGCTTCTCAACCTCGACCCGTCGGAAAACGCACCCCATCAACTCCCGTTCGCACGTTCGCACCTTAGCACGTTAGCACGGTATTCTGATTAAACCCATCCCCGCAGCTTACACGCCTCTGCTACTCTGGATACGGCGACGAGCATCGCGGCCATCCGGGGGGAAACCCGTCTTTCCTTCGAGGTGCTGTGCAGCGCCTGATACGCCGTGATCATCGTCGCATCGAGCCTTTTGTTGATGCCGGCTTCATTCCAATAGAAGGAACTCCGGTTCTGGACCATCTCAAGATAGGATACGGTGACACCGCCTGCATTCGCCAGGATGTCGGGGATTACATGGATTCCCTTGTCGAACAGAGCCGTGTCCGCCTGCGGGGAAGTGGGTCCGTTTGCCAGTTCACAGATGATTCGGGCCTGGATGCGATCGGCGTTTTTGATATGAATAGCGTTTTCCAGAGCCGCCGGGTACAATACATTGACTTTCAGTTCCAGCAGGGAGTCGGGGGCGATGGCTTCCGATTCCGGGAAGTCCAGGACGGAACCCGTCCTCAGCTTGTGATTGACCAGTTCCCTGGGATTGAGACCGTTTTTATTGTAAATGGCCCCCCTTGAGTCGCTGGCTGCTACCAGATTTCCTCCCCCCAGAAGCTCCCGGTGCAGTATGGCGGCCCGCTGCCCGGCGTTGCCGAAGCCCTGAACGGCATAATCGCCGGTCGCGTCGACCCCGTATTTATTGCAGGCTTCCCGGACAACGACGACTCCGCCGCGGGCCGTCGCATTGCGGCGTCCTTCGCTTCCCCCCAGGGACAGCGGTTTATTTGTCACGACGCCCGGCTGATGCTCCCCCGTTATCGTTTCATATTCATCGAGCATCCAGGCCATCGTTTGAGGGTTGGTGTAGACATCGGTCGCGGCAATATCCCGATCGATCCCGATATGCTGCCAAAGGGCCCTGACATAAGCCCTTGAGGTGTTTTCGTTTTCTCTCTCGGACATTTTTCTCGGATCGCAGATTACCCCCCCTTTGCCTCCGCCGAGGGGAAGGTCGGCCACGGCCGTTTTCCATGTCATCCACCCGGCGAGAGCCCGCACGGTGTCGATGGTTTCATCCGGGTGAAACCGTATGCCTCCTTTTGCCGGGCCCCTGGCGTAGTTGTGCTGGATCCGGTACCCATGAAAAATTTTCGTTTCCCCGCTGTCCATTCTTACGGGGAGCGTAAAGGTAAATTCCCGCTGCGGCCAGAGCAGCAGGTCGAGAGTGGCCTGGTCGAGGTTCAGTATTCTGCCGGCGGCCTGGATCTGGGATTGCGCAACCTTGAATGAATTGTAGGATTGCATGGATGCTACTCCTTATCTGGAGAAGGAGATTCGTTTTCCTTGTCCTCGCTGATTTCCAGGATGATCCGGTACCAGCAGTTTTTGCAGACCAGCGCCCGGTCGACCGACAGCAATACCTGTTGCCATGGGCTTAACCTGTGGCCGCAGTGTGGACAGGATTCATATGCATTGTGTGTTTGTGCGTACGGTTGGCTGTCGTCGTGCCGTTTTTCAGTCACTGTCCGCCTCCGGTTTTAAAATAATGCCTTTGTTTTGATGCCCGTTGATTTTGGCTACAAGCGGCTTTGCAAGACGGATATGGCGGACATACCGTTTTTCTTCTTCCGCGGGCCTTGCTCGCAGCCA
The DNA here is from genome assembly GCA_964586015.1 of uncultured Acidobacteriota bacterium. Lineage (GTDB taxonomy): Bacteria > Acidobacteriota > UBA6911 > UBA6911 > UBA6911 > UBA6911. The sequence goes on from CAZPHK010000164.1 coordinate 4,458, forward strand.
TTCCCAGTCGACGTAGCCGTCCTGTGTTATGGAATTCACCGTGAAATAACTGACTCTGAAGGATGTGATATTGTGAAAGAAGTGGGATCCCTGTGAGGGATCGACTTCCATGTCCCTGAATCCCGTTTCGATGATGATTTTGGCTCCGGAAATCTGATCCCATTTTACAGGGATCCCGAGCCAGGGATCCAGCGAGCCCCATCTGCCGACTCCGATCAGGAGATACGGCCGCTTCAGGGTCAGAAGCTTTTCGTTGAATTGCGCCACTTCGTGCGCCGCATCCAGGCTTTTCGCACGCTCGAACCGGTCCGCATCGACGACAACGATGTCGCAAATATTATCCGTGATCCCATGGCCCATAACCTGGTCGCTTTTACACAACAGATCCTGCTGCGCAAAGTTGCCGATATCGTACTGCTCGGTTTCCTTGTGAAGGCCGAGAGGGCGCAGCTGGAGCAGTGCGAAATTCTTCGGCTGGTCTTCAGGCACGGACATCGTGGAGGCGAACTCCATCTCGACGGGTGCGCCCATGCCCCAACTGCCCATGTCCATCAGCAGCTCCAGAATATTCGGCAGGGGGATGGTTTTGTTCCGCAGAATCGGCGCGAAACTGACGACCCGGATGCCCTGTCTGGATGTCCCGTCGTAAAGGGCGTCGTTTTCCTGGGAATAGGTGGACGCTACATGCCGGAGGGTGCCGTCCTCCTCCGCCGCATCGAGATTGTAGCTTTTAACCAGCCTGTCGGTTGTTTCGGCCGGCCCGGTGGGAGGGGCATAGAGATCCAGCGCATAGAACTGCGTTTGATTGTTCCGAAGCACTTCCGGGCCCGAATAATGCTGAAACAGATGCTGGGGAAATTTCGGGCAGAACCTGACGGTGACGCCGCCGTCAACGATTGTTTTTCCCAGTCCAAGCGCCACGGAAGCGATCCCGTCCGTTGATTTCTGAGGGGGCACCGGATAAAAGTTATAGGATTTCGCCACTCCGGAAAAATCGGGATAGAAGCGTGTTCCGTGCGGTATTCCGACCATCTTCTGAATGATGACGGACATCTTTTCCTCTTCGAGTTCGTAGTCGGTGACTTTGAAGTAGTCCCTGGCGCTTCGATAGAAGGTCGATGCGTATACCCGCTTGATGGCGGTTACGAGCTGCCCCAGCCGCACGAACAGATCCGTGTGATTGTTCGGTATCATGAAAGTCTGATACACGCCGGCGAAGGGGTGGTACTGGGAGTCTTCGAGGAGGCTGGAAGAGCGCACGGCAAGGGGCGTTCGTATCATGTCCAGAAAGGTGGCCAGCTGCCCCAGCAGATCTTGAGGGAAGGTGCCGTTTTCGATAAATTTTCGGGTAAGTTCGGTATCTTCGGTCGAGCGGAGCGCAAACTTGCGGAAATTGTTCTCATCCAGGAACCGGTCGAAAATTTCCGATCCAAGAACGACGGCCGGCGGTACGGAAATCCGGACGCCGTCGAACTTCTCGCGGAGTTCGTAGTTGTTTACCAGCATGTTGACGAAGCCGAGGCCGCGGGCTTTGCCGCCGAGGGAGCCTCCACCAATCCGCATGAAGCTCGTCTCCGGGTCGAAGGATTCCTTCTCAAATTCCATGATAAGTCCGCGCTGCTGATGCCGGGAATAAGCCCCGAACGACTTGAGCAGATCCTGCCTCAACTCGGCTACGGATGGAAAATCCGACACTTTCCGCGGCCGGACCTTGTGCGCCAGCCAGAACTCGGCCCGCGCTTTGAGCCAATTGGAGAAATGGTTTCTCTCGGCATGGTATTTAATGCTTTCTTCCGGCACATATTGCATCTGTTCTTTCAGGCTCTTCAGATCCGATGCCCTTCCGACTTCATACCCGTCGGAAGTGCGGAATATAAAGTCGCCGAAGCTGAAATATTCCGTCATGAATTTCCGCAGCCGGAGGGGCAGATCGGGCGCATCTTTCAACACGAAAGAAAGTCCCAGGTTTTTCGCTTCTTCCTGGTAGTCGGCCGTAAGCGACTGCAGCATGATCGGAAGTTCTGGATTTTTGCGTTGCACGGCTTTGGCAAAGTGAATTCCGGCGCCATGGTCGGGCCGGTTTTTGCGGGGAAAGTCGATGTCGGAGATGATGCCCAGAATATGCTCTCTGTAGGTTTCATAATAGTGCCAGGCCTCTTCGTAATTCTGGCAAAGTATGATTTTGGGCCGGGCGGACGTCCGGAGAGACTTGTGTGAAAGATTAATCCCTTCCGAGACGAGCCTTTGGGACTGATTGAGAAGCTCGGTATACAGGATGGGAAGCAGCGTCGAATAGTATTGGATATTGTCTTCGATAAAGAGGATGGATTGAATGCCTACGAGGCGGGTGTCGTGATCGACGTTCATTCTGTCTTCGAGATGCTTGATGATGGCGACAATAAGCCTGAAATCCCCCCTCCAGACAAAAACCCGATCGAAAGCAGCGTCGTAATTCCGGGACTTGAGGTCTTTAACTTCCTTGTTGTCATAAGCCAGAAGCACAATCGGGATGGTTATTCCGGCGCTCCGCGCTTCCTGGGCCAGGCGTATGGCCTGCATATCTTCGACATGCAGGGTGGTAAGAATCAGGTCGAAACGGCGTTCCTCCCTTGCCAGGGTTATGGCTTCTTCCCCGCTGGACACGCGGGTCAGTTCCGGCGTGTGGGTCAGATTCAGGCGTTTGTATTCGTTGCTTATGAGTTCGTCGAAACGGCCGTCTTCTTCGAACAGATAAAGATCGTAAAGGCTGGATACAAGCAGGACATCCCGGATCCTGTGCCGCATCAGGTTCTGGAAACCCTGAAAACGAGTGCCGTACCCGTGTTCGATCCATAAGGGATCCAGGTGTTCTTCAACCACGATTGATTCGCTCCAGGCAATAAAAAGTCATTCCAGCCTCTTTGGAGTGCGGCAGCTTGCCGCCGCCTTTGTTACAATCCAGCAGACTGAACCGAAGGCGGCAGCTTGCTGCCGCACTCCAAGGACGCCGCCCGCCTTATTACAAAATATGGTGTTTTATATCCCTCGATCATATTCAACAAAGAGTCACAAGTCAGAGTATAACGAAAATCGATACCCCAAAACAACAAAGCCACGAATCGAACGAATTACACGAACATTTGTGGTCAATGCTCGCAGAAATTCGTGCAATTCGTGGCCGACGAACTTATGGATGCGCAATAAACGGGCTAGACGAGCCCCTGGTCCATCATCGCATCCGCAACCTTCAGGAAGCCTCCGATATTGGCCCCGTTCACATAATTGCCGGGAGTTCCGAACCTGTCGGCGCATTCCACGCAGGTAGTGTGAATGCTCTTCATGATCAGGGCAAGGCGGTTGTCGACTTCCTCTCTTGTCCAGGGCAGCCGCATGCTGTTCTGGGACATTTCAAGGCCGGATACCGCAACGCCGCCCGCATTGGCCGCTTTGCCCGGACCGTAAAGTATCTTTTTGTCGGTGAACAGCTTGACGCCCTCCGGAGTGGTCGGCATATTCGCGCCTTCGGAAACAACGTAAACGCCGTTATTTAAAAGGTTCTGGGCGTCCTTTGCGTTGATTTCATTCTGGGTTGCGCTCGGGAAGGCACATTCGGCCTTGTGTTCCCACAGGGGATTGGAATCCTGCGATTGATCTATGGGAGTGTAAACGGCTTTCGGATATTTCCCCGCGTACTCTTTGATGCGGCCGCGTTTGACATTCTTCAGGTCCATGATGAAAGCGAGTTTTTCCCTGTCGATGCCTTCTTCGTCGTAAATGTAGCCGTTGGAGTCGGAAACGGTGACGACTATTCCTCCCAGATCCAGAACCTTTTCGATTGTGTACTGGGCGACATTGCCGCTGCCGGAAACGAGGCAGGTCTTGCCTTCCATCATTTCGTTGCGGCTGGACAGCATCTCGGCCGCGAAATAAACGGCGCCGTAGCCGGTGGCTTCCGGACGAATCAGCGATCCGCCCCAATTCAGGCCCTTGCCCGTGAGCACGCCGGTAAACTCGTTCCGGATCCTTTTGTACTGGCCGAACAGGAAGCCGATTTCCCTGCCGCCTACCCCAATATCTCCCGCGGGAACGTCCGTGTTCGGACCGACATGCCGGCATAGTTCCGTCATGAAGCTCTGGCAGAAGCGCATGACTTCATTGTCGCTCTTTCCCTTGGGATCGAAATCCGATCCGCCCTTTCCGCCGCCGATAGGCAGAGTGGTAAGGCTGTTTTTAAATACCTGTTCGAATGCCAGGAATTTCAGGATGCCCAGGTTGACGGAGGGGTGAAAACGAAGGCCGCCCTTGTAGGGGCCGATGGCGCTGTTCATTTCGATGCGGAAGCCGCGGTTGATCTGTATTTCCCCCTGGTCGTTCATCCAGGGAACGCGGAACATGATAACCCGTTCCGGTTCGACAATGCGCTCCAGGATTTTGGCGGATCTGTATTCGGGGTGTCTGTCCAGTACCAGCGCAAGGGATTCCACAACTTCCTGTGCAGCCTGGAGGAATTCCGTTTCGCCGGGATTTTTCGCCTGCAAACGGGACATGAAGATATTGACGTAATCGACCATTAATTTTGCTCCTTTTTTATATTGGCGGCTGAAAATCGGCATTTTCAGCCCGAAACTGTACACTTGTTGATGATTAAAGCATTATTCCTGCGTCTGCAGGGAGTCTGCCGCTGCCCAACCGGAGGGAGGTAATGAGGCAAAGTGCGGCATTTCCGATTTCGATCAACAGCGCTGGCTGTACTGCTGGTTGTTTTGTGAAAACCGGCGAGGCTACAGCATACCACAGAATGTAATTTTGACGATAATACATCGTCGGAATTTCCGGTGCATATTTGGAGTGCGGGAGCTTGCTCCCGCCTTAATAGACGTTACTACTACATCAAAATTCGTTATATAAGAATGCTTTAATCTTTCTGCGATGAATTTTTTTGGATTGCGGCAGCTTCCGGCTTCGGTTCATCAATTGTAATCGTAGCATAGGCGGCAGCAAGCTGCCGCAATCCAAATATTCTCCTTAACGAATCATCCGGGTCATGAATACCGTCTCAAGCGTATCGCCCGCAAAAGCGAATGCCATGGGGCCTTTTTCTTCAAAGCCCGCGGCCTTATAGAATGCAGCGGCTCCTTTCGCCGCGTAAACGAATACGTCCGGGAACAGAGTCGCGGGAACCATTTCCATTACATGATTCAGAAGGAGGCGTCCGATGCCGCGCCGCTGATGCTCCGGGGATACGCATAAAATCCGGATTTCGTTCATATCCAGGCCGGCGATTCCCGATATTTCAGAATCAGATTCGAAAACCGCAACATAAAAAAGCCGGGAGCGTTCGATAACGGCATCGGGGGTTTCCGAGCGGATCATTGCATCTCTCAGGGATGCGGAAATGGACCGGTCCGATGCAACGCACGCCTGAATCAGGCTGCTGCAGGCAACGGCATCCGCGGTGGTGAACTTTCGTATCATGGCGATATAGTCAATGTTGCTTTGACGATAATACATCATCGGATCAAGCTGCAGGAAATTTATGCATCGGCGAACCCTGTATCCGCCCATGGATCCATATGGGCGCACCCTGTGTTGGCGAACCTTGTGTTCGCCCTTTGATCAACTATGAGCCGGAAAAACGTTTAAAAGTTCAATGTCTCACGTTCAACGTTTAACGTTCAAACGTTCCCAGGTCAAAACGCCTTCCGAGATCGTATCAATCTCGCCCCGTCAGAGAACGAATCCCACTACCTCACGTTCGCACGTTAGTACGTGCAACGATCTGTGCCATAGCGCACCACGAGAGCCAATCAACCTCGCCCCGTCGGATAACGAACCCCGTCACCCCACGTTCGCACGTCAGCACGTTTACCTTAGTCTTGTTTGTTGGTGGATTTTCGATACTATACTAAATGGATTGACGCCGGAGCGCTTTCGATGCCCGGATGCGGCAAACGGCGGGAGGATTATTGTGAAGAGTAAGCAAGCACTGTTTCTTATCATCGGCGTATTCTTAATAACCATTTTTGTGATTCAATCCTTTCGCTCACAGGAGCCTGTTGAGGCCGGAAAGGCCGCGCCGCCATTTACACTTCAGGATATGTCCGGTCGCGAAGTGTCGCTTGATGACTACAAGGGTGAAATCGTTATCGTGGATTTCTGGGCAACCTGGTGCGGGCCCTGTCGGATGACCATGCCGATGCTGGATGATATCCAGGAGGAATATGCCGGCAAAATGTCGGTCTTAGCGGTAAACCTGCAGGAACCGAAAGGTGTTGTGCGCGAATACATCCTGGAGCACGGCTTGAATTCCAAAGTCCTTCTGGACGAAGACGGTTCTGTCGGCAGACAGTACGGAGCTGCGGCCATTCCCCTGCAGCTTTTGATCGACCAGAATGGAATTATCCGGCTCATTCTGAATGGATTCCACCCGGGTATGGGAGCCCAGTTCAGGAACGAAATCAACAAGCTTCTGTCGTAATATCTATTGGTATCTATTGGGG
>CAZPHK010000165.1:0-10609 GCA_964586015.1 uncultured Acidobacteriota bacterium
AATGAGTATTTTGAATCAGGGATCCGGTGGTGCGAAGGATTTTTTCATGGGCCGGGAGGGGGAATTTTTCGTGCTCAGAACGCACCTGTTTTTGCCGCGAAAACTCGAAAGGGTGTTTCCTTTTTTCGCCGATGCCCGTAATCTGGGAAAAATTACTCCTCCCTGGCTGCGCTTTGAGATTATTTCCCCGCTTCCCGTCTTCATGCGTACCGGAGCAACCATCGACTATCGGCTGCGCCTGCACGGATTGCCCCTGCATTGGCAATCGGAAATTACTGCGTGGGATCCGCCTCGCCGATTTGTGGATGAACAGCGTCGCGGTCCCTACCGCACATGGATACACGAACACACTTTCCGGGAATGCGACGGCGGCTGTGAAATGGAGGATTATGTGAGGTATACCGTCTCAGGGGGAAGACTGATCCATGCTCTATTCGTGAAGAATGACGTCAAGCGGATTTTTCAGTTTCGCGCTCGGACATTGAGAACGGTTTTCCGGGATTAACACGCATCGGTGTGCGTTCGAAGTGCGCAAAGGAACCGCATGACGGTGTTTTGCTCGTTACTTCTCGAGTTTTTTAATTTTGCCTGTTACGCGGCCTATAGAAACTTTCACTTCAAACTTGAGCGGGATCTGCCTTTCGTCCGCGGAAAGCCAGATTTTGAACTGGCCGCCTTTTTTAAACAATCCACCCAACAGGGCAACGGTATCGATCTTCCATGCCGGCATTTCGCCTTCCGGAGTTTTAATTTTTTCCAGCTTCAATACCTTGGATTGAACTTCCTTTACGACATCATCGTGCCCGATTACGGATGTATGCACCATGTCTTCCCGAAGCGGTATCCCGCGCAGAAAATAAAGTGCGGATAAGGGATCCTGTACGCATGGAGGAATGGCTTCCTTCAGGGTATCCTTTTTGATTTTCGGGGGAGTGAACGATTCGTCGAGCTCCCGAATATGGAGTTGCCCGGTTTCCCGCAGATATTCCACGTCGATCTGCCGTTTGCGTTTGCCTTCCCGTATTTTCTTTGAGACGCTGAAGGTGCAGAAGGTGTTCGGCTCAGACAGGAAGACAAACTCATCGTCGATCGTCATTCCGGAAAGGCTTGCCAGGATGCCGCTGGACTGCGCGCTGAACACGATCCTGTAGGTCTTACGCCCTTTAAATTCGCCGTCATCGGTGATTTGCAGTTCAGCATCGGCGGCATGCATTTTGGGAAAGAAGAATAAATACCAGGGCGGATCCCATTCGATTTCATAGGCCAGCCGTTCTCCGAGGGGGAAAGGGACGCCGGGTTCTACGGAGGGAGAGCCGGACTGGGTGTCCCGCAGAGGGCCGGTTGCCGCCGGAACGGCTGTAAGCATGCATGCAGCGGAGGCAATAATTATCCCTATTGTAACTTTGCGGATTAAACTTCCGAACACCACCGGTTTCTCCTGTCGTCGGCTTCGAAGTTGTTGAAGCGTCTCCTCCCGATGTTATATGAAATCATATCGGCTTTTCCAGCCTTTGTATTACAGCGGCGAATACTTCATCCGCCGTGATGTCCATACAGGCATTGTCCGCAGGGCAGATTCTTTTATAACAGGAACTGCAGGGCAGGGCGTGAACGACGACTTCATCGTTTTCCCTCCACGGGCCGTTCCTGACCGGGCAGGTCGGCCCGTAAATCCCCACAACCGCCGTGTTCAATGCACCGGCGAGGTGCAGGGGGCCGGTATCTCCCCCGATCATCAGCCGGGCCTTTCTCAGCAGAGGAATCAGCTGGAGAAACGGGATTTGAAGATGGACCGGCCGTTTCCCGCTGCAGTGCGCGGCAAGAGATTCATACAGGGATTCTTCCCCGGGACCGGTGGTGACAACCACCTGAAGGTTCAGTTCCCCCTGAATTCTGTCGGCCAGCCGTCCGAAATATTCCGGCTTCCAGATTTTGCTCGGCCATCCTCCGCCCGGATTGATAACGACAAAGTTATGCAGGCCTTGCTTTTCGATAAGGGAATCGACGTACCGGACATCCTTTTCGTCGGTGACGAAATCAAGTTCTCCCGGTGCGATCTCTGGTCCGATACACCCGGCAAGCAGCCGGTTCAGTTCCATGACATGGACGGTTTTCTCCGGTTTGACGGGCGTTCGATGGTAGAACCAGTGAGCCGGAGGCTCCCGTACCAGGCTTTTGGGAAAACCGATCCGCGTGGCGGCTCCGCTCATGAAGCCAAGGAAAGCTGTTTTAAGAAGTCCCTGGAAATCTATTGAATAGTCGTATCGCTTCGCCCGCAGCCTGCGAATCAGAGCCCGTAACGGGTAGCGGCTGTTTTGCCTGGAAAGGCCCGGGAATACGGCGGTTCTGTCGAAGATACGGACGGCATCTATCCCGCGTACCGCGGAGAACAGAAAAGCCGTCGATTCCCCCACGAGCCAGTCGATTTGCGCATTCGGGAATGCGGTCCGCAAACCGGCGACCGCCGGCAGGGTATGCAGAATATCTCCCAGAGAGCTGAGTCGGATTACCAGTATTTTTAAAGGGTCGGTCATGAACTGAATCTGGATACAATGGTTTGGATCAAATCACGGGTGGAATGGTCTTTGGGGTCCCCCGCGATAGCGACTTTGCCCCCATAGGAGCGAACCGTATTCCTTTCGGGGACGCTTTCCTCGCTGTAGTCCGTGCCTTTTGCGTGGATGTCCGGCTGGAGTTCATTGAGAATCCCGTCCACTGTGGGTGTGTCGAATAAAAGAACATAATCGACGCATTCCATCGATGCAATCATGTCCGCCCGATCCGGGCCGCTCTGCAGCGGGCGGCCCTTCCCTTTGAGAGCTTCCACCCCGGCATCCCCGTTTATTCCCACTACCAGGGCGTCTCCCATCTCCCGGGCGCTTTGCAGGTAACGGATGTGCCCCACATGGATCAGGTCGAAGCATCCGTTGGCGAACACTACGGTTTTCCCGGCTTTATGCAAACGCCGCACTACTGTTTTCAATTCGTCTATATTCTTGATCTTGCTCCGGGGATCCGTCATGTATCTAAATATACCGTTGCACGTTACACGTTGCACGTTAAAAACCTGTCTGACTTCCTATAGAATCAGCGGGACAAAACCGAAACGTTCAACGATCTTTTTGTTTTTAACGTGCAACGTGTAACGTTCAACATGCAACGGCTTTATTTAAGCGCGGAGCGCAGCTCCGCGCGAGTGACGGTAGCCGTGCCCTGTTTCATGACCACGATGCCTCCCGCGTAATTGGCGAGGCGGGCCGCCTGTGCCGGAGACGCGCCGCAGGCCAGGGAAAGGGTGAACACCGCAATCACCGTATCTCCCGCGCCGGTTACATCGGCCACTTCGTCTGTTCCGTAAATAGGTATATGCAGGGGCGGTTTTCCGCGCTCAAAAAGCGTCATCCCGAATCGCCCCTGTGTCACCAGCAAACATTGAAGCCGTTGACGGACGAGTACGTTCCCGGCCACTTCGTGGAGCAGCCTGGTGTCAGGGCCGATGGAAATACCTGTCGCCGCTTCAAGTTCCGTAATATTCGGAGTGATTGCGGTGATGTCCGTATAGTCCGTCATCCGGAATCTGGAATCCGCGATTATGGGGATGCCTTTTGCGACGGCCAAACGGCGCATGAAGGATAGCAGGGAAGGAGAAATTGTCTTGTAGCCGTAGTCGCTGAGAATGACTCCGTGGGCCGTTCGGACGGCTTTCTCAAGCATGCTTCGGGAAAGACGCTGGGGGGCATCCCGGCAGTTGCCGCGGTCCACACGGACAATCTGATGCGGTGCCGCATGGCGCGCTCCCGCAAGGATCCGGGTCTTTATCGGAGTCGTATAGTGCCGTCGCCTGCGGACCAATCGAGTATCGGCGCCTTGCCTCTTCAGGGCGGCGAGGACATCTTCCCCTGATTCATCCATTCCGATCACTCCGGCGATAGCGACACCGGCGCCGAGAGCCAGAAGATTGTTGGCTGCATTGGCCGCACCTCCCGGCAAACGGACCAGGCTCCGGCAGTCCAGGACCAGGACAGGGGCTTCACGGGAAATTCTGGAAACATGACCGTAAAGAAACTCGTCGGCTATTAAATCGCCTACGATTACGATCCTGCTTTTCGAAAAATTTTTCAGAAGGTTCAGTAGCTGTTTTTGCATTTCAGGACGCCGAATGTAACAAAGTTTCCTGCAAAATACAATTGTACATAAAATACTGCCGTTGCACGTTGAACGTTAAAAGCAAAAAACGTCGTTGCAGGTTAAAATCCATCCGACTTTTATCGAGCAGTGACGAACGTGCAACGATCTTTTAGTTTTTAACGTGCAACGGTTTTTATTATTTGTGACTTCCCTCACATACATCGGAAGGTTCCGACACTATAATTGCGGCAATTCATAAAATTAACTTCCCGCGGCCGGGAAAGGGGAAATAGTCGGGAATCGGGGGATGCCCGAAATTTACCGGTCCCGGCCGCGGCGCAACAAATTACTGCCTCGTTTCATGTTGGAACGCTTAAGCATTAAACGTTGGTCCCCACCCGGCGTTTCGATGCAGGCGTGAAAACGTCCGACGAGGCAGTAATTAAAATACTACCGTTGCACGCTGGAACGTTACACGTTGAACGTTAAAAGAAAAAACATCGTTTCACGTTAAAAACTACTCTGACTTTTGTTGAACCAGCTCTGCAATAGGAGAACGTGTAACGATCTTTTTGTTCTTAACGTGCAACGTGTAACGTTCAACCTGCAACGGCTTTATATTCCGTTCAACGATCCGTCAATCCCTTGACGTAGTAATTTCACAAACGCTTTTTCGTCGGAGAACCGTGTTGTCTGCACGCAGACGAGAAGCGGAAAATCGGGATGTTCTGAGATTTTGACCGCATCTTTTTCCGTCACAAGGATGGCGTCGGCAGAGCATTGACGGGCCATCTCCGCACAACGGCGCCAGTCTTCGGGCCGCATATTGTAGTGATCTCTGAAAAAGAGTGCCCCGCAAACTTGAATTCCCATCTCTTGCACATCGGCATGGAAGCGTTCCGGATTTCCCAGGGCCGCCGTTAAGAAAGCGTGATCCGGGTACGGAAAATTTGTAGCCGAATCGTCCTCTTCCTTCCACCTGTTGAAAGGGACAAGCCTTTCGATGGTCTGATCGCAATAAAATAACTTATCCTGAAGCTGCGGTTCTTCAAGCACGAATCGCACAGGATCGGACACGCCGGACCTCCGGGCGCCGTTCAGGATAATAGCCTGACTGCGGTGCAGACCGGCTATCGGCTCCCTTAAGGTCCCGCGTGGAAAAATGTGGTTGGAAAAAAGCGGTTGGCTTGAGTCGATAACGACGATGTCCAGGTCCCGGTGCAGTTTTCTGTGCTGAAAACCGTCGTCCAGTATAAACACGGGCTTGCCGGTTGCCTGTTCGATCCTGCGGCCGGCGGCGTACCGTTTCTTCGAGATGCCGAACCACGCTTCCGGGACATGACGGCGGATGAGCGCCGGTTCATCTCCCATATCCGGAGCCGTGAATTTAACGGATTCACCCGGGGGAATTACGCGTTCGATCCCCGGATCGGGCCTTCCGTAGCCCCGGCTGAGGATCGCCGGGACAAAACCTGTTTCTTTAATTTTCTTTGCCGTGTAAATGACCAGCGGCGTTTTGCCGGCTCCGCCCGTAGTAATGTTCCCTATGCTGATAACCGGGCTCTGAAGCCGATCCGAACGCAGGATCGAGGATTCATAGAGAGTGTTTTTCAGACGTACGGCGGCTCCGTAAATCGGTCCTGCAGCGATGGCTAAAGGGGCGAGCGCCCACGGGATTTCATGCATAGAAATATAGGTTAACATATAAAGCCGTTGCAGGGTGAACGTTAGAGCGTTCAACGTTGAACGTCCAACGTTAGGACGCCCGACGTTCAAACGTTCACCCACCATCTGCCGCGAAGTTTTTTCTTATAACGTGCAACCTGCAACGGTTTTTATAAGCAACCACTAAAACGGCTTACCGATCTTCGATCAATCAGAACGCGAACTCCATCGACCCACGTTCGCACGTTTGCACGTTCAACGGTTTTCTAACGTTCAACGACAAAGTATTTGCTTGCACTGAGTTCGTTGTATTGTATAATTAGTCTCTCTATTGCATAAATATGTAGTCAAGGCATCGGAATATAATCATGATTACGAAAAAGGCCAGGCAGGGAAGGATTCTCGAAATAGTACGGAAGCATTCCGTACGGAGCCAGGAAGAGCTTTCCTCGATCCTCCGCAATGAGAGTGTGCCCGTGACGCAGTCCACGTTGTCCCGGGATATAAGGGAGCTGGATCTGGTCAAGGTTCGCGGACGGTATCAATCGCCGGGGGACACATTGCCTGCCGCTCAGAACGACCACCTCCGGCGTGCGATGGAGCAGTATGTTTTGAGCACCGGGGTGTCGGGCAATATCGTTGTCATTAAAACCTCTCCCGGAAACGCCCATTCCGTAGGCGTAGCCCTGGATTCCGCGCAATGGCCCGAAGTGATGGGAACGATTGCGGGCGACGACACTATTTTTGTCCTGGCGCAAAGCAGCAGTATCGGCAGGAAAGTACTGGAGAGGATTCGGACCTGTTCATCCCGGAGGTAAAAGCACGAATCATCGGACGATAATCGAAAGGCGAGTGAATTTTTATGCGAATGACGGTGAAACTCGGCGGCAGCATCCTGGAGGAAGCCTCCATACGCTCCGCCATTCTTGCACAGGTGTCCGAAATCGCTGCATCGGGGCATGAAGTGATTCTGGTGCATGGCGGGGGAAAGAGCCTGAGCCGCCGTCTGTCCCAGATGCGGATAGAATCCAGATTTGTTGAAGGCCTGCGCGTGACGGACGCGGAAACTCTGTCGGTGGCGGTCATGGTTCTGGCCGGAGAAGTGAACAAGAAGATCGTGTCGGAGATGAATCATTCCGGCGCCTGCGCCGTCGGGATATGCGGCGCGGATGCCGGCGCGGTGCGTTGCGTTCGTCTTTCGGATCTGCCGAACAGTCCGGAAGGGATCGGATTCGTGGGAAAGCCGTCCGAAGTCAACCGTTCGTTTTTCGACGGGGCGTTCGATGCCGGATGGATTCCGGTGGTATCGAGCATCGCCCTGGGGCCGGACGGTCAATTGTACAACGTAAACGCCGACCAGATGGCTTCGGCCTGCGCCTCGGGAGCCGGTTGTGCCTCTCTGGTCTACCTGACCGATGTTGAGGGAGTGAAGGATCAAAACGGTTCTGTGCTGGCCGATTTAAAGGAATCCGACATCAAGGCCTTGCGGGAACGGGGAATAATCAAGGGAGGCATGTTGCCGAAGACATCTTCCTGCATTGAAGCCCTTGATGAAGGGGTCAGGGACGCACTCATCCTTCCCGGATCCGAGCCCGGTATTTTAATGAAATTTATTGATGGAAAACTGACGGAAGGAACGCACATCCATGGAAACCGATAAAGCAATCGAACTCGAACCTAAAGATATAGCGGCCCTCGAAGAGAAGTATCTCTTTGCAACCTACAAAAGGTCCGACCTTTTCTGTTCGCACGGTTCCGGCATCTACCTGTACGATATGGACGGGAAGCAGTATTCGGATTTTCTTGGAGGCATTTCGGTCAATTCTCTCGGATACAGCCATCCGCGCCTGGTCCGCGTATTAACCGAACAGGGGAAAAAACTGATCCATTGTTCGAATCTCTTCTATCACCCCTACCAGGGTGCACTGGCAAAGAAGCTTGTCGAAGCGTCAGGAATGGCCAGGGCGTTTTTCACCAACAGCGGAACCGAGGCGGTCGAAGCGGCTTTAAAGATTGCGCGGTCCTATGGGAATGCCCGGGCGGGCAGGGGCAAGTCGGTCCTTCTGACTCTCAAAAATTCGTTCCACGGAAGGACATTCGGAGCTCTCAGCATTACGACGCAGGATAAATACCAGGCCCCGTTCCGGCCTCTCGTTCCCGATATTGAAATAGTCGGGGATTTTACCGTGGATGCCCTGGAAAGGGCGTTTTCCGACCGCGTCTGTGCGCTTGTCATGGAGCCGGTTCAGGGTGAAGGAGGAATTGTGCCGCTGCCGGAAGCCTTTGTGCGTGCCGGGCGCGATTTATGCGACCGGTACGATGCGCTCCTGGTCGCGGATGAAATCCAGTGCGGTCTGGGAAGAACGGGCAGGTATTTCGCCTTTGAACATTATGGAATAAAGCCGGATGTCCTGACGCTGGCGAAATCCCTGGCCGCGGGATACCCTCTGGGGGCCGTGCTGGGAAATAACCGTGTCGCGGAGATTCTGGGTCCCGGCGATCATGGAACCACCTTCGGCGGCGGCCCCCTTGCATGCAGGCTTGCACTGGAAGTTCTCAGCATCATCGAAGATGAAAATCTAATCTCAAAGGTGGATTCTTTGGGGCGGTACCTTATGGATGCGCTCAGGGAGATGGCGTCGCGGCACCGGTCCATCGGCGAAGTCCGTGGAATGGGGCTCATGATCGGCATCGAAATGGGGGCCGCGGCGAAGGAAGCCGTACCGCGGCTGCTCAAAAAGGGATTTATCACGAATGCGGCGCATGAAACCGTTTTGCGTCTTTTGCCCCCGTTTATTATTTCGAAAAAGAATATCGATGAGTTCCTCTCTGCCCTGGATGCAGTTTTGGGCGACATAGAGGCAGAGTCGTAAAAGGAGTCCGCAATGCCTGAAAAGGTACAATCCCAAAACCTGGCAGAATCGGGGCTTGAATTGAAGCCTCTTGTTCGTAAAGCCTGTTTGTCGGATGTGGCGGAAATGTACCGCATCATCAATTACTATGCCGAATTGCAGCGGATGCTGCCTAAAACGGAACTGCAGCTTTACGAAAACCTGAGAGATTACAGCGTTGTAACCGATACGGATTCGACGGACCGGGTCCTGGCGTGCGGAGCGCTCCATATTTACTGGGAGAACCTGGCTGAAATCCGGGCAATTGCCGTGGACCCGGACCTGGCCCGAATGCACCTGGGTTCGCTGCTTGTTGAAAAGCTGTTGTCTGAAGCGCGGGATTGGCAAATCGAACGGGTATTTGTATTTACCTACGAACCGAAGTTTTTCGGCCGTTTTGGCTTTATCCAGGTGGAACATCGCTCGTTGCCGTTGAAGGTTTACAATGAATGTTTCCATTGTCCAAAATTCAATACATGCGACGAGATCGCGATGGTGCTCGACCTATGAAAGCTGACAGCATGGAACGGTCCAATAAACGGAAGAAACCGAAATGGCGGTTCGTTGACGGAGGGGTAACGGCCCCTGCCGGGTACCTTGCATCCGGGATTGCATCCGGGATTAAAAAGAAGGGACTCGATCTGGCAGTTCTGTTTTCCTCGCAGCCTGCATCTGCAGCCGCGGTGTTCACCCTGAATCAGGTACAGGCGGCTCCCGTCGTTCTGAGCAGGGAAAATCTGAAAATATCGAAGGGACGCGCCCGCGCGGTTTTGATCAATTCCGGCTGTGCGAATGCCTGCACGGGAGAGCGGGGCATGCATGACTCGATACTCGGGATACAATGCCTGGCATCCCATCTGGGAGTGGATCACCGCCGGATCCTCGTAGCCAGCACCGGCGTTATAGGCAGCTTCCTTCCTGTTCCAGAAATGCTGAAGGGAATTGCAACGGCGGTTTCCTCTCTCAATTCCCAGGGCGGCACAGCCGCCGCCCGGGCGATCATGACTACGGATACCCGTGAAAAAATATTCGCGGTCGAAGGACTGATCGATGGAAATACGGTCCGAATCGGCGGGATGGCCAAGGGAGCGGGAATGATACATCCGAATATGGCAACAATGCTTTGCGCCATTTCAACGGATGCCCGGGTGGCGCCGGGTAAATTGAATAAAATACTGCATCAAGTCGTCGAACGCACCTTTAACTGCCTGACCGTGGACGGTGATTGCTCCACGAATGATACCGTTTTTATCCTGGCCAACGGTGCCTCAAAGGTCGCGGTTTCGGATAGCCGGACAGCCGGTTTCTTTGAGCAGGGCCTGGAAATGCTTTGCGAAGAGTTGACGAAGAGCATCGCCCGGGATGGCGAAGGCGCCACGAAGTTCGTGGAAGTCCTGGTCCGGGGCGCCAGGGATTTCGAGTCCGCGCGGAAAGTGGCCAAAGCGATTGCGAACTCCAGCCTGGTTAAGACGGCGCTGTTCGGGGAGGAATTCAACTGGGGAAGGATTCTGTGCGCTGCCGGATACAGCGGTGTGCCGTTTCCCCCTGACCGGATTGCCCTGAACCTGAACGGCGTGCCGGTTTTCAGGGAGGGATCGCCTGTCGGCTCCACAAAGAAACGGGCGGAGAAGGCGATGAAGGAGCACGATTTGCGGATCGAGGTGGATCTTGCATCCGGCCGCCGCCAGGCGTGCGTCTGGACCTGCGATCTGAGCCACGAGTACGTCGACATAAACGGCAGTTATATCTCCTAAAAGCATTGTACTAACGTATAAACGTGCTAACGTGAAAAACCTTCGTTGATGCAATTGATTCTTTGACGGATAAATGGTTGATAATGTAGGAATGGTTGCTCTTATTTCTTTTTAAATGCCTTCAGAAATTGAATTCCGAATATCCCGAAATTGATTACCGGATAATCAAGG
>CAZPHK010000166.1:0-10563 GCA_964586015.1 uncultured Acidobacteriota bacterium
TTGCGGTGTCGGACGAGAGTACGGGCATCGTCTGTAACGACAAATACGCCTCGGCGTGCCTGCTGCGGGGAAAAGGCATTCCATTCGCCGAGTCCTGGCTTCCCGAGGATCTGGACTTTTCCAAACTGCTTTATCCGCTCTTCATTAAACCTAGGCAGGGCCGGGGAAGCGTTGGGGCCTATTCCATTCGTGATGAACGCGAACTCAGGTTTTTCCTGACGTACGTACAGAATCCGGTTGTCCAGGAGTGCCTTCGGGGGAAGGAATACACGATAGACCTGCTGGCCGATTTCGATGGGAATGTAATCAGCGTGGTGCCGCGTGAAAGGATGGTCGTGCGCTCCGGAGTTACCGACCGCGGTCGGACTTTATATCACCCGGCAATGATCGATGTTGCTTGTCGGACGGCGGAAGTGCTGGGCATACGCGGACCGGCCAATATACAGGTCAAGTTGGACAATGATACGCCCAAGGTATTCGAAGTGAATCCGCGGTTTTCGGGAGGTATTCCTTTAACCATAGCGTCGGGAGCCGATTTCGCGTCATGGCTTATAGAAATGTGTTGTGGAAAAACAGTAAAGTCCCAAATCGGAAAATTCACCAGCAACCTGGTTATGACATGTTATGAGACCGCTCTGTTCCTTCAGGACGAAACGACCGGAGAGGCTGCAGCGGAAGCCGTACAGGGATCCTGAATCCTTGACGGCGTGTGATAATGCGGTCTTTCCTGGCGCGCAGATGAGTTTTGGTGGAAAATCATGAGAACAGTTATTCTTGCGGGAGGCAAGGGGACACGACTCGCTCCTTATACGACCGTTTTTCCCAAACCTCTTGTTCCTATCGGGGATCGTCCCATACTGGAGATAATTGTCCGACAACTTGTCCGGCAGGGTTTCGGGGATATCCTAATGTCCGTCGGGCATCTGGGGGAATTGATTGAAGCCTATTTCCAGAACGGGCACAGGAATATTCCAGGCTTGCGGTGCCTCGAATATTACAGGGAATCCCATCCCTTGGGCACGGCAGGCTCCCTGGCGGTTATTCCCGGATTGAACGATACCTTTCTGGCGATGAACGGAGACATTCTTACGACACTGGATTTCAATTCGCTGGTCCGGTATCACAGTGAGCAACAATCCTGCCTGACAATCGCCATGCACAGAAAAGAAGTTCCCATTGATTTGGGCGTGCTGGAAACCGATCCGTGCGGGAAAATAGTCTCCTACCGGGAAAAACCTCATTACAGTTTCGATGTCAGTATGGGGATTTACGTGTACGAACCACGTGTTCTCCAGTACATACCGGAGGGCCGCTATATGGACTTTCCGGATCTGGTCAAACTGCTGCTGGAGATGGGAGAAAAAGTTACGGGATACCGTTCGGACGATTACTGGCTGGATATAGGCCGCAGGGAGGATTATGAGCTCGCGCAGACGGATTTCGCTTCCAGAGCCTCTGAATTCCGGATCGCCTGAATGGTCCGTTCCTCTCGCTGAGACCTGTTTCAGCGAGGATGAGGTCCGAAGCGTGGCCGACGTCATACGTTCGGGATGGTGGACGAACGGTCCGGCGACACAGGCACTGGAGCAGGACTGGAAGGAGTACCTGAACGTACGCCATGCCGTGGCCGTTTCCAGCGGAACCGCCGCGCTGCATCTCGCATTCCACGCGCTCGGCCTGGGGCAGGGAGACGAGGTCGTAATACCCTCGCTGAACTTCGTTGCCGCGGCCAACACCGCCCTGCACTTTGGAGCAATCCCACGCTTCGCGGATGTAGCGTCTGTATCGATGCCGCTTGTTTCCGAGGAAACGATAAGAAGCGCCATCAATGAAAACACACAGGGCATCGTTGTCATGCATTACGGCGGTTATCCCTGTGCCATGGACGCTATTGTGGAACTTGCCCGGAAACATGGTCTCTGGATTGTCGAAGACGCCGCCCACGCGCCGGGCGCTTCTTTTAACGGTATAGCGTGCGGCAAGTGGGGTGATGTCGCATGTTTCAGCTTCTTTGGGAATAAGAATATATCCTGTGGAGAGGGCGGGCTCATAGTGACCGGACGTGATGATATCGCCCGTAAGCTTTTGAAACTGCGATCCCACGGAATGAGCACTCTAACCTGGGACAGGTTTCGTGGGCACAGTTTTTCCTATGACGTTGCCGTTGCAGGATACAATTTTCGAATGGACGATATCCGGTCCGCACTGCTGCGCATTCAGCTGAGGTCGCTGGACGTATTCAACGATTTGCGACGGGAGCGTGTTGCCTGGTATCGCAGTCTGTTGGGTGCAGACTCGCGCTGGATTATTCCTTTCGAGGTGTTTGAAGGAAAGTCCGCCTGCCATCTGTTTGCCATTGTTCTGGAGAAGGATATATCCCGTGATGCGGTCATGTCCTTCTTGAAATCGAAGCGGATTCAGACCAGCATCCATTATCCGCCCACCCACCAAATGTCCCACTACCGGGGAATGAATATGAGCCGGAATCCCTTGCCCATAACGGAAGACATCGGCCGCCGCATTCTTACATTGCCTCTTTTCCCGGGAATGACACACGAACAGGTGGAACTGGTTTGTTCTTCTTTTCACGAGGCCGTAGACGAGGCATGCAGGCATGTTGCAACGAGAAAAATGGCATAATTCGCACCCGGAACTAAAAAGGCCTGAGTGGGGAACCGTCCTGGCCTTTCTTCAGGCACGCATGGGAAGCACGCG
Source organism: uncultured Acidobacteriota bacterium (assembly GCA_964586015.1). GTDB lineage: Bacteria > Acidobacteriota > UBA6911 > UBA6911 > UBA6911 > UBA6911. The sequence continues at coordinate 2,716 of CAZPHK010000166.1, forward strand.
TCTGCCCGGAAAAACGTTGATGTCCATACAGGGACAAACCATTCTGGAGCGCGCCATCAGGCGTCTGCGCGCGGCTCCCGTCGTCGATGGCGTGGTCGTTCTAACGACGACGCTGGAAAGGGACGACGCCGTAGAACGGGAAGCGGTCAAAGCAGGCGCTATGGTATACCGGGGAGCGGAACTGGATGTTTTAAAAAGGTTTTATGAGGCAACGGAAAAATATGATCCGGATATTGTCATTCGAGCCACGGCCGACAACCCGTTAATCGATATCGGTTCCATTGGAAGGATCGTGCAGGCACTGCATTCCGATCTGCTGGATCTCTGCATGGAAAATGATCTGCCGTATGGAGCCGCGACGGAGGCGGTTCGCGCGGAAGCGCTTCGCAGGGTGCATGCCTCGGCGCGTCTACCCCGTCATCGGGAGCACGTCACCCTCTTTATGAAGGAAAATCCCAAGGCATTCCGCATAGCCTGCTTGAATGCGCCGGAATCTTTACGCTACCCCCTGATACGTCTCACGATAGATACGCTGGAAGATTTCCGCTATATGGAATGCTTGATAAGTCAAATACCTGAAAATGAGCATCCCGTCGCACTGGAGTCATATATCCCGAAGGCATCGTCCCGCCGGCACTCGAAAAAGGGCCAGCGGAAAGACGACGAAGAAGGGACTTCGGGAGACTCCATTCCGATTCAGGATATGACCCACGGGTTTTTAAGCCCAGTCAGGCCGGACGCCACCAAACTATAAAGAAATGCGTATTAACGAATTTACCCGTTTCGGCCGATATACCCATGGTATGACGGAGTATAAATAAAAGTATGATATTGCTTACGAAAATCAACCACGCTCCTATTACGGTCAATTCAGATCTCATACAGTATATCGAGGAGACCCCCGATACGATAATCACCATGAATAACAGTGAAAAAGTCGTCGTACGGGAGGGAATGAAGGAGATTATCGACAAGGTGATTCACTATCGCAGGACTATAAACAGCCTATTGTTAAAGGAATATGAGCGACAAACCAGCAGCGGATAAAAAGTCCATAATCGATCTGGCATCTCTCATCGGTATCGTCGTAGGCATTTTGGCGATACTGGGGGGGCAGATACTGGAAGGCGGTCATGTAGGCTCCATTCTGCAGCCTACCGCGGCCATTATTGTTTTTGGCGGAACCTTCGGTGCGTGCCTTCTGCAGTACAGATTGTCCTCCGTATTTGCCAGCTTCAAGGCCGTTGTCAGAGTATTTCTGGATCCCAAAACCAACAACAGGGAAGTCATCCGTGAAATCATTCGTCTTGCGAACAAGGCCAGAAAAGAAGGCGTGATTGCCCTGGAACAGGATGTGGAGCAAATCGAAGACCGCTTTTTGAGACGAGCCCTGACAATGGCCATGGACGGCATCGAACCCAAGGTTCTGCGCGATACGATGGAACTGGAGATTGCCAACATCGAAGACGAGGCCGAGGAACCGATTAAATTCTGGCAGTCCGCGGGAGGATATTCTCCCACAATCGGTATTCTTGGAGCGGTCCTGGGACTGATACACGTCATGGAGAACCTTAGCGATCCCAGTAAGTTGGGGAGCGGAATCGCCGTCGCCTTTGTTGCAACCGTCTACGGCGTGGGATTTGCGAACCTTATCTATTTTCCGTTTTCCGGAAAATTGAAAACCAAGGTAAGGTCACAGCTTGTTACCAAGGAAATCATGCTTGTCGGGGTTATCGGAATCCTGGAGGGTGAAAACCCGAGACTCATTGAAGACAAACTCAGCAGTTATCTTACCCGAAGCGAGCAGGAAGAATCCCCGAAGAAAGATGAGTCGGCCCAGAAAAAGGCCGCATAAACCGGCACCGGTGTTTCATGGCTAGAAAAAAGAAAGAGGAGGAGGAAGTAAACCATGAGCGCTGGCTCGTATCCTATGCCGATTTCATAACGCTTCTTTTCGCTTTTTTCACTACGCTCTACGCCATATCCACGGTGGATGCCCATAAGATGGGACAAATGGTTCTGTCCATGCAAAAATCATTCGATGCCGGCATGTTTGCATCGGGAAGCAGTTTCCTGTCTCTGGACCAGGGACCGAGCGGTAACGGGGACACACTATCCAACGATCTTCTCAATAAAATAAAACTTCAGGAAGGCTTCGAGATACGCGAAGCAATCATGACGAAATCGGGAATGTCCGGAAACGTTATCAGCAGCAGGAAGGAAATGGAAAAACTGAAAAACAGAATTAATTCCCGTCTTAGTGCAAGCAAATTGAAGGCATCGGTAAGTATGAGGGTGGATTCCCGCGGGCTCGTATTAAGCCTTGGAGAGGGAGGCTTTTTCGATTCCGGATCTGAAGTCATTAAGCCGGATGGCAGGATTTTACTGGACACACTCGCCGAAAGCCTGGTTCCGCTGGGAAACAATATACGGATTGAAGGCCATACCGACACCGACCCTATTAATAATTCGAAATTTGATTCAAACTGGGAGCTCTCGGAGGCGAGGGCAACGGGAATTCTGAGATACCTTATTGGAAAATTCGACTTCAAACCGGAATTGCTGTCGACCGCCGGATATTCTCAATACAGACCGGTGGCGCCCAACGACAGTCCGGAAGGAAAAGCGCGAAACCGACGTGTGGATATCGTGATTCTCCTGGATTCCGTTGCAGCGAGGGAAGAACCCAACGGCATTTTGGAGGCGGCGCAGAATCAGCAGTGACGCGGCGTTGGAAGCAGGGCGTCCCTGAATCCGCAAGTCAGCCCCGAGTTTCATCGTTCCCATACGAAAGCGCCGAAACTTTTCCCGGCTTTGAATCCCAGGCGTTTATACCAATCAAAAGCTTTTTGATTCTCCGGTGTGACGGTAAGGCTGATCTTTTTGAATCCCGTTTTTCTGAACTCCTCCAGTGCCTTGTGCATCAGCGCGTTCCCAAGTTTTTTACCCTGATACGAAGGATGTACGGCAATTTGAGGGATCATTCCAACCCCATCCGAAAGCCGGCATCCGATAATGAATCCGCACGGCGCGTTGCTTTCATCCAGTCCCATAAAGGAAGCTTCCGGCATGAATACACCGCAACCGGGATTTTCCAGGATACTGCGAAGGTAACTCTCGCAACCCGAGGCGGTGCGGTAATCCGCGCATATGACGGCATCCGTCTGGTTGAGATAGCTTTTTAAAAGAATATCCGCAGTTTGCGGCAGGCAAGAGGAATCCCACCGGACAATTTTCAGTGGTGAAGGGGATGTTTGTTCTTGAGAACCGGTATTCAGGCTCATGGACAGGTAGAAACGTGGAAAGTACCGGAAGCCGTTTCTGGTAAAAATTTCCGTAATATCGATATCGTTGAAGGGCATAATCTGCGCTTCCACTCTTCTTATTCTGGGAGAATCCTTCAGGCCTGAAATAGTCAGGGACAGTAGCTTGTCGGTAATTTCCCGGGAATGCCCGGTCGGTTTTACATAGACTGCTCCTATAATCCCCTTGGATCGGTTCATTAAGAAATATGTGTAGCCGATCGCTTCATTATTATGTACAGCGACATATCCCGGTAAAAGATTCTGTCTTATGAAGGAAGCCAGGATCCGACGGATGGGGGAATAGTCCCATCCCAGGTCGCGCATCCAGGCTTTTTCTTCCTCTTCCATAAGAGAGTCGAGGATGGTGGGATCCGAATAGCTTATCGGGAGGTATTTGAGGTCGAGCATAAAAAATCAAAACAATTCTGATTCTGGTATTTTCTGTTTACCGAAGCATGGATAGCTAACCAGGCGTCCTTGGGAATTGCAAGAAAAGCTTCGGCAACCTGCGGATCGAATTGAGTGCCGGCCCCGGAGCGAATTTCCTGCAGCGCCACATCAAAAGACAGAGCTTTTCGATAAGGGCGATCGCTTGTCATTGCATCCAGTGTATCTACGACGGCAAATATTCTGGCCCCAAGCGGGATGTCTTTCCCGGCGAGACCGTTCGGGTATCCATTGCCGTCCCATCGTTCCTGGTGACATAATACAATCTCGGCCGCCGGAGAGAGAAATGCAATATTTCGCAATATTTCATAACCAATTTGCGGATGTTTTTTCATTTCCACCCATTCGGCATCGGTTAGTTTTCCCGGTTTAAGAAGGATGGAATCCTTTACGCCGATTTTTCCGACATCATGAAGCAAAGCTCCGCGCCCTAACTGAACCATTTCTTCATGTTTCAATCCGAAGTTTTGCGCAAGCGTCAGGGTGTATTCCCGGACTCTCTGGGAATGAGCACTGGTTTCATGCTCCCGGGCATCCAGCGCCATTACAAGAGCTTCGAGTGTTATCTTGTAGCTTTCTTCAACATCGTATAATGCGCCGTTCAGTTCGAAGGTTCTTTTCTGGACTTTACGCTCCAGATCCTCCTGATGCAGGCGGTTTTGTATCAGCAGCCTTCTGCGCTCAAGAGCCCGATCCACCGCGCGTCTCACGGAATGCAATTCGAAGGGTTTTGTAATGAAATCGGAAGCGCCGATCCGCAGGGAATCCACGGCGGTGTTTATGTCCATCAATCCCGTAATCATGATGAATGCCGTTTCCGGATCCTGTTTTTTTACCAGACGAAGCAATTCTATTCCCGACATGCCGGGCATCATCACGTCGCTGATCACAAGAGAAAACCTCCGGTCCTTGATTTTTTTCAGTGCGTCGAAAGCATCGGGGGCCGTTACACAGTCCGAGCCTTCATTTTCGAGGTGACTCAAAAGGATAGAACGGACTTTCTCTTCATCGTCGACTATTAGGATTTTTTCCTGGTTGCCGTGTGAAATCATACGTTGCCTTAAATCAGGGCCGGTTTTGATGCTTCGCCCGCTGCTCGCTGATTTTTTCAATCACTTTCATGTGTTGCTTAACCATCAGATCTCGAATTTTCGCTAAATTTTGAGAAGCTCCCGCTTCGATCGCGTATTCACTTTTCATCGTATGTATGACGCGTCCGTGGAAGAATACCTGGGTCAGAATACAGGGAGTTGAGGCGGGTACGTTTTCCGTCTGCACGTGTAATTCTTTCCCGAGAAAATTCAGATTATCATTCAATCCCATTGCCGGTGACGCCATATTGGATGGAATCCCCATATCCGTTCGATCCATACTCATAAAATCGGATTACCCTTATCCTTCCGCGGCTTCCATAATTTAGGCTAGACATGTTCTTTATCGACGCAATGGATGTAGACCTTTATGGAACCCCTTCCATCAAAAAAGCGACGGTTTTCCTAAAGCGGGTATGCATTTTCACCGCCCGAAATCGGGAGCGGATTTTCCGTAAAACAGGACGCCCGCGAATCCATTCCCACTCCGGAATCCGTTAACCCGCATTTCTCACGTGATTTCGCAGCGAATCTGTGCAGAAGGCCTTGGATACAAGGCGCGACCGAAGGCCCCGAAGACGTACCTGGAAAGTACGTCGAGAAGTCTGAAGGGACACAACGCCCTAGGCATGGTCTTCTGTACCGCCGCAGTATAAGCCATGTATGCAATGAGGGTTAAAGTCACTCCCTCATATAGGTGGCGGGCCGGATATACTTAAAGTCGCAGCCGGATGCTATAAGGCTTTCCGAATGTCCCACCATAAGGTAGCCGCCCGGAACAAGAATGTCGTAAAATCTGCGAACAAGCTCCTGCTGGGTGGCGTGATCGAAATATATCATCACGTTCCGACAAAAAATCAAATCGAAATATCCCTTCATGGGCCACGGCGCCATCAGATTCAGGTTTGCAAACCGAACCATGCTTCGAACACGGTCTTTTATGCGATATGTGGGTACTGGAGCGGATGAAACCGGACTGAAATATTTTTCCTGAAGATAAACCGGGACACCCGTGAGAAGTTCCTTTTCGTATTCCCCTTTGCGGGCTTTTTCCAGGATAGCGGTCGATATGTCCGTGGCCAGAATGCGAAGTTCGTTTTGATTCACAAGCGGCCATTCTTCATTTAAAAGAATGGCGATCGAGTAGGGTTCCTCTCCCGAAGAACAGCCTGCGCTCCATATTCGAACGCCTGTTCCGCGATCCATGAGTCCCGGAAGGATGTTGGTCCTTATGTATTCAAAGTGCGGATTTTCCCTGAAAAACGACGTTTTATTCGTTGTCAGGGACTCAATCATAATCTTTAATTCCTGATCGTTTTTTTTATCGCTTACATAACGCATGTAGGCATCGAAGTCGGGCAATCCCAGGGCTCTCAGCCGTTTTAATAAACGGGACCTTACCAGTTCCTCTTTTCCATGGATGAGCCGGATACCGCAGGCCTCGTAAACGATATGACTGATCTCTTTAAAAATCTTCTGTTTCAGTATGACCTGGGAGCAGCTCTCGGTGAAGCCCGGATCGCCGGCCGGAGGTTGCACAAAGGTGGCGGACATGAACGCGTTACTCCTGGGTTGCCAATCGAAGCAACCGAAACCGGAAATTAAAGCTAGTAAAATTCATCGTGACTTTTATCTGCCGGTTATTCTTCTGGTGCTTCGATAAAAAAATAACGACAAGGAACATAGTCATTATTGGAAGGAAACGCGGCGGTATTCTGAAAAATTCCCGGCGCGTGGAATTGCCGTTAAAGGAAATGAATTATCGTAAAATTATAATCCGTTTCAGACGCCCGCTGAAGGGATTGAGTCGACATGCTTCGGTGTTTCGCTGGACATCATTTTTTGCAACTGAAGAATCTGGTCCGAGGAAATCACACGGTCAATATCCAGAAGGATCTTGACTTTTGATTGAGATTTGCCGATTCCCATTATGAAATCTACATGGACATCCTTTCCGAAAGAAGGCGGCGGTTCAATATCTTCATCCGCTATGTTCAGTACTTCCGAGACGCGATCTACAACTGCGCCCGCTTCGACTCCCTGGACATTTACTACAATGATGCAAGTTTCCGAGTTGTACTCCTTGAAGTCCATTCCGAACTTCTTTCTGATATCCACTATGGGGATTACTTTTCCTCGAAGATTGATGACGCCGCAAATATAATCGGGAGTTCCCGGTACGCTCGTTATAGGCATCATGCCTATAATTTCATGTACGCTCAGTATCTCTATCCCGTACTCTTCTCCCGCGAGGAAAAAGGTCAGGAACTTTCCGCCTCCCACTTTATTGACCCCGTTTTCTTCGCTCTTGCCCTTATCGTGCCGTGTGGACGCCTCTGAGGTTGTATTAATCATTAGGACTCCTTTCCGCGGGATCTTCAGAAATGCAGGTGGAAAATACCTTGTCCATAAAAACGAATAAGAACTCTCCGTTTAAAACATTTATTCTCCCGAGCATGTCACTGACTCGTTCCATTTTCGCGGATGAGCAGGGGCAAACATGGAAATACAATCCGTTTCCCGCAATGTATTTATCGGATTATTCGTTTATACCGATTAGAGCTTATTGGACCTTTCATGCCTTTGACTGCATTTTATCGTTTACTGAAATTTTGTCCGGATGCCCGGAAGTAAAGTCCCGTAATATACTATTTTCAACTAAGGTATCAGGAAGATTTGGGCGATAGGTTAAGAGCAGGATAACATGACGGATTGATTCATTGTCGGTTGAACAGAATTCGATCGTGGTCAGGGTTTTGGTAGGATATATCATCAGACGATCCCGTTCAAACACACGATCTGATTGTATTAAGGAGTGATTATGAAGGCTGGCGCCGAAATTGAGAAAGCCATCAATATTCATGAAATGGAAGATTGCCTGGAAAAGGCCATCAAGGAGATCACGACAACCATGTTCGACTGCAACAGTGAGATTATTCCTTTTGAATGCGTGGATTTGATACCTCCCGGGCAGAGGCAGGACACGCCTATATTATACGGCTTGA
>CAZPHK010000167.1:0-10430 GCA_964586015.1 uncultured Acidobacteriota bacterium
TTTATGTTTGAACATTCAACGATCTTCTTGTTTTTAACGTGCAACGAGTAAACGTTCAACATGCAACGGTTTTTTTATAGGGCGAACACAAGGTCGCCAAAGGAATCGCATGGTACAAAGGGAAGCGGAGGAGAAAACGGCGCTGGTTACGGGCGCGACAGGTTTCATCGGAGGAAATCTCGTCCAGGCTCTTCTTCTGAAGGGGTATTCGGTTCGCTGCCTCGTTCGCGTTTCCGGCGATACACGGATGCTCCGGAAACCGAACGTTCGTTTGGTCGTCGGCAGCCTCGACGATCCCGAGGCAATCCGAAAAGCGGCAGTCGGAGCCCGGCTGGTTTTTCATATCGCCGGTTTGACCAAAGCGCCCAGCCGGGAACGGTTCTTTCTCGTAAACCGTACGGGAACTTCCAGGCTCCTGGAAATCCTCTCGGAAATCATTCCCAGGCCTGCTCGATTCGTTCATGCCAGCAGCCTGGCAGCGGCCGGCCCAAGTACGCAGGGCAGGCCCCTCACTGAAGAGGATGCCCCGAAACCTGTTTCGTGGTACGGTGAGAGCAAACTGGCCGCCGAGGAGGAAGTCCTTAAATATACAGATAAAATCCCGGTCACAATCCTTCGCCCTCCGGCCGTCTACGGCCCGGGAGACAGGGATATTTACATAATTTTCCGTATGTTACAAAAAGGCTGCCTGTTCACTCCCGGCCGGGCCGCCCGCCTTTTCAGTCTGATCCACGTACACGATCTGGTTGACGCTTTCATTAAAGCGGGAGAATCGAATACTCCTTCAGGAGAAGTATTTTTTGTCTCCCGCCCCGAAATCCACACATGGGAAGAAGTCGGCCGGGAGATAGCACGGGAATTAAACAAGAAATATCGCCGGTTTCCCTTTCCGGAATGGCTCGCCCTGACCGCCGGCGCCGCAGGCAACCTATATTCCCTGCTCTCCGGGAAGCCCGCCGCTCTCAACATCCAGAAAGTTCGGGAGATTCTGCAGCCTTCATGGACCTGTAATCCTGAAAAGGCGAAGGCGGTTCTGGGATTTAATCCGGCCATCGGGCTGAACGCCGGAATACGGAACACGATACAATGGTATCGCCGGCAGGGATGGCTGTAGCGAACATCGACCCCTTTTCCGTTGAAATCCGCATGTTTGAATCTGTATGAATTAAATTGAAACTCTGTGCGAAAAAGGCTATGTTCGTAGCATAAAACCGGCATGATAAATAAATCAACTACCGGATAAAGAGTCGCGGGATTGCCGTGTTGTATTTTCGATCCAAGTAAGCTGGGAACGGGTTAAAATATGATGAATGTGTTCGGTACGATATGCGACTCGGGTAAGCCCGCATTCTTTAAAAGTATAGCCGAAAAATGCCCCCACGGTGTCCAACGGAGGGATTTTTAATGTTCAGCCTTTGTTCCGGGCTCCCGGCGGAACACAGAGCCGGAATTCCACATGCCTGTGCAAGTCCGTCGAGGCCTTTTGTTTTATCCGGTGGGAAGTGGATTTTTAATGAATAGAATGGATCCGGATCTCCTGAATACTCTAAAGGATGCAGTCTACAATGTGACTCTGAGAGATTCGGGAAACATCAATTCGAGAACGAGAATATCGGAACTGGGACTGAACTCAGCAGCCCTGTTGGAGTTGATCGGAATACTGGAAAAGAACTTCTCGATTCGAATCAACAACAAGGAAACGGCCCTGCTTAACAATGTCGGGGATCTGTTAAGTCTCGTCCGCAACCGATTACCTGAATCGGTGAGCCCTGTCGGGGACGACATTAACAAGCGATACGGAATATCCGGCAACGGAGCCGGCTGCGACATCGCCCAATTCGCGGAAGTAAAAAAACTGGGCCGAAGACTCGATGAATTCGGCAGGATAGGCGTTAAGAATCCCTACTTTGAAGTCCATGACGGCATCGCCAGGAATAGAACCGTCATCGGCGGCGTCGAAATGCTGAACTTTTCCAGCTACAACTACCTGGGATTCTCCGGCCATCCGGAAGTGATGAAAGCGGCCAAAGAAGCCATAGACCTGTACGGTACGTCGGTATCCGCCAGCAGGCTTGTATCGGGCGAACGGCCCATACACCGCCAACTGGAAAAGGCTCTGGCGGGTCATATCGGTGTTGAAGATGCCGTAGCGTTTGTCAGCGGTCATGCCACTAACGTCACAACCATCGGGCATCTGTTCGATCGCAACGATCTTATTCTCCACGATTCCCTGAGTCATGACAGCATTGTTCAGGGGATATACCTTTCGGGCGCCAAGAGAAAATCATTCCTTCACAACAATATGGACCATCTGGAAAACCTGCTGGAGCGGATCCGGGACCAGTACCGTCGCGTCCTGATATGCTCGGAAGGCGTGTTCTCGATGGATGGAGACATCTGCAACCTGCCCCGGTTGATCGAGATTAAAAAACGCTTCCATTGCAACCTGATCATCGACGAAGCCCATTCGATCGGAGTGCTCGGACCCTCGGGGCGAGGCGTTTCGCATCACTTCCCCGGAATCGACCAGAAGGACGTAGACATCTGGATGGGCACGCTTTCCAAATCCTTCGCCGGCTGCGGCGGATACATCGCGGGTACGGAGTCCCTGGTCCGCTACCTTAAGTTTACCGCTCCCGGATTCTTATTTTCGGTCGGGATGTCGCCGCCCATCGCGGCGGCCGCACTGAAGTCCCTGCAGCTGATGCAGCAGAATCCGGAAATCGTGGAAAGACTGCGCAGCCGTTCAAAGCTTTTTCTCGAACTGGCAAAACAACGGGGCATCGACACCGGAAAATCGGTAGGCATCGCCGTGGTTCCCGCAATCATCGGAGATTCGATGAAATGCATCCGCGTCAGCCAGGCTTTGGCGGCGAAGAGGATCAACGTGCAACCGATTATTCACCCCGCCGTTGAAGAGAACGCCGCCAGGCTGCGCTTTTTCATCAGCGCGACGCATTCAGAGGATGAAATTCGCCGGGGAGTAGACGCTCTTGCGGAAGAACTGAACCTCTAAAAAACCATGTTTACAAAAATCTAACTTCTTATAAAGCTTTTTGATATATCCTGTAGCGTTTGTATAGGCGGGCTTCGAACAGCCGCATGCTTCTGTTAATCAAGTCGTTTACTTCAAGAGTCCAGGAGAATTCGCCTTCACGATATCCCGCCTCCACGCCTCGGCGGAAAGATTCGAAATACAGGGCGGCCCCCAGACCGCTCCAGTTCTGTGCCCTTTTGACGATTCCCAGCGCCATCGTCCGAGCCCGCCGTATCCTGTGGGCATGATACAGCAGCAAAGGCAATCCGAAAGGAAAGAGGCGCCCGTTGATTTTCTTCAGCGCCTGATTGATATCCGGCAGGGTCAGGGCAAATGCGACCGGCTCGTTTTCCTTTTCCGCAATCAGGATCAGCCGCGGATCCACAATGGCCTTCATGGACTTCGCCGTATGCCGGAACTCGGAGTCCGTCATGGGGACGAATCCCCAGTTGTTGCTCCACGCGTCGTTGTATATTCTCTGGATAATTTCAACTTCTTTTCCGAAGTGCTTCATATCGATCGGACGCACCCGAATCCCCGATCTTTCCATGACCCTTTCTGCGACCCGAACGATCTTGGGATTCAGCGGAAAATCGGCGCTTCTTTTCCAGGCATACAGATCCATTGCTCTGTTAAAACCGGCCGCCTCGATCAAACCGGGATAATAATCGGGATTGTGCGCCATCATAACGAAAGGAGGGGAATCGTACCCTTCCACCAACAAACCGCAGGTCTCGTTGGTCGAATAGTTCATCGGTCCGCGCAAATGCTTCATCCCACGATCGCGGGCCCATTGCACGGCTCGGTCGAGAAGAGCCCCGGACACATTCCTGTCGTCGATCGATTCAAAAAATCCGAAAAATGCCGTGTTTTCGTTGTGAAATCGATTGTGATTCCTGTTGAGAACTGCCGCGACGCGGCCGACGCAGCGGCCGTTGCACATGGCCAGGAAGAAATCGGCCGAGGAATGTTCGAAAAAAGGATGTTTCGATTTGTCCAGCAGCGCCTTCGTCTCGGAGATCAATGGAGGGACCCAGCAGGGATCCCCGCGGTATATCTCCCAGGGAAGCCGGATAAAACGCTTCAGATCACGACGGCCTGCAACGGGGATTACTTCAATAGGATTCATAACACAAAATCCGCCGGCTGCCCTGCTCAGGGAGGAACCCGACTTCAGGTATCTGCCATTCGCGATGCGTTTGTTTGGGACGGTCCGTTTCACGGACCGCATTCCCGCTATTTTATGGGAAAATCCTCTTCAACGACAGTTCCGCAGTTATTAAAGCTTCTGGCGATCATGATATCCAGGTTATCCAGCTTTATTCCGGTTTGGTTTATCCGCTCGAAAACCGCGCATACGCCGTGAATATCAAACCCTTCGAGACAGACCAGGGGAATTCTGTAATCGCTGAACATGTATTTCAGCTGGTCGAGATTCCTTTCAATTTCCGGGGACGCTCCGGGCAGAAGGCGGCAATAATCAGACGGCAAATCCGGAGCATCTTTCAATCGGATCAGAAAAGCGCCGTCTACATCCCACCGATGCCGGTAGTATTCATTTTCAAAGAAAAAAACGGCATTTTTCAAATCGAAGTAAAGGGTGAAATCGAAATCATACTTTTCCCGTATTTTCCCGGCTCCCCCGTGAAAAGACGCATGCAGGGATGTAATCCTTTGCTGTCCGTCCAGTATATAGGAGCGTGGGGCATCTACCCCATCTCCATCGCCCGGTATGTAAAAACCTCCCAGCCGCCTGTGGACATGCAAACGAGTGCGTGTTTTCCAATACAGGATGCTTCCGATCGGGTAAAACTCATAGATGCTGTGCCATAGGTCGACAATATTACCGGGATCCCAGACATACATACGCTGGAATGTCGGAATCAGAAAACGGCCTTCGTCCAGCTTCCGGATTAGATCTTTGATACGCTCGTTCTTGATGCTGATTCTACGGCTGCGATAATCCAAATCAACCTGTTTCACTCTATAAATCAATCCGCCGGCCTGCACTTTCACGGCATTCAGCCGGGATATCGTCAATCTTTCGGTTTCACCAAAGATTTCCAGGTCATGCGATTCAAAAAGCTGCCTTCGACATTCTTTTCCATTTCCAGAAACAGCGGCCAGGGCGCCGTAAAGGAAAGCGCGTACTTCCCGAGTATGGTCCGGACATTTCTCCTGGCGGTGATATCGGTCAGCCCGACAAGTCCGCGGGGCCGTTTGCGCTCGAGCTCGCGGTAGGCAAAAACGCCCGGCACCTGGCAGCCGGCGGCCCAGGGTACGATCACGCTTTCCTTGTCGGGATTGCCGTAGCCCGCCAGAAGAACGAGGGCCGAAAGGCCGTCGGGTTCGATGAAAAACGTCACGTTTTTTATGTTGTCCTTTTCCGGGTCCGCCTGATTCAGCGGTTTGACGATCACATATTTAGCGGGAATATCCTGCATAGGCAGACTCCGCACAAATCGCTGCGCCGCTTCCGGAGTCTTTATGTATCGCTCTCCGGCCAGGAAGTCGTCCGCCATTCTTCCATAACCCCCGGACTTCATCTGTTCGCTGATGGAGGAGCCCTCTTCGGAATCTTTATTGCCCGTCGAAAGAAACCGGCAGAAGCAATCAAGGCCTCCCGGGAAGGTCTCATACTGGTTGCCGAATCCCAGGCCTACACCGCCGCCCCAGCACCCGAATGTTTTCCGGTCAAAGGCGCCGGTTATCCCCCGCGTCGCCGCGGCCGCGAAAAAACTGACGACACATCCCCACTGCTGTGATTTAAAACGGGCGGCATCCTTGGGTTCATTGTCGGTCCAGACAACCGCGACGGGTTGCGTCTCCAGGTTTATAGCTTCCGCTATGGCGCTTTTCATATCGGTTTTCCTCCACCTGATCTTTTAGCAGTGGTTTATTATCCCCTATTTCCGCCGGAAACCATCATATCAATTGAACCTCTCGTGCAGAAGCCCAAACCCGCATTTCTTACAAGATTTCGTGTAAGCGAAGCTGCCGGGGCGGTGCGGAGAGCCGTGGTTACAAGGCGCGCGACTGAAGACCCCGCAGGCACGCTTGACAGTATGTCGAGGAGTCTGATGGGATCGTGTTCAATTTATGCTTCGCATAAATTGGGTGCGCACTAGCCATGGTTCTCTGTGCCGCCGCAGTAGAAACTTTGTGAGGAATGCAGGTTCAGCATCCGGCTTGACTCGACCTTCTCCTATTCATTATTGTTATTTTCTTGAAAATACGGTATTGGGATACGGGTGAAGATTCCCGGTCTCAATCTCCGGTCTTCTCAACGGGAATATTAATCGAATCCTGCACAGACTCTGCATTCACACAGGAAACCGCACTATGATCACGATGAAATTTGGAGGCACTTCGGTAGGCGATATCCAGCGGCTGAGAAATGTCGTTTCAATCGTCCAGACCTGCCTGCCTATGAAGCCCGCCGTTATTGCGTCCGCTATGGCCGGGATCACCGATACCCTGCTCGAAACGGCTCATCTGTCCGTCCGGCGTGAAGCCGAAAAGGTTAAACACAACTTCGAGACGCTGAAAGAAAAGCATTTCCATGTCGCCGATACTCTTGTCGGAAACCCGGAAAGAAAAACGGAGCTGGTCGACCGGCAATCCGAGTTATTTGACGAACTGGCCAACCTGTTTCGCGGCGTGGGCCTGCTCAAGGAATTAAGTCCCCGATCCCTGGACGCCATCGCTTCCTTCGGGGAAATACTCTCGTGCCTGCAGATCACGGCCATATTAATAGACAGCGGCATCCAGGCGGAATTCATAGATGCCCGCAAGGTCATCCGCACGGATGCCCGTTTCGGTGAAGCGGTGGTCGACTTCACCGTCACGAATCCCGGCATCCGGGAAATCATTCCGCCTCTCGTCGATCGCAACATTGTCCCGGTCATAACGGGTTTTATCGGAAGTACGGAAACGGGCCTGACGACGACTCTCGGGCGCAGCGGCTCGGACTACACCGGTTCGATAATCGGGGCGGCGACGAACAGCGCAGAAATCTGGATCTGGACCGATGTCGACGGCGTCATGACGGCCGATCCCCGCTATGTGAAAGGAGCCAGGGTGCTGCCGGCCATTTCCTACCGCGAAGCCGCGGAGATGTCGTATTTCGGAGCCAAGGTAATCCATCCCAAAACAATGTTGCCGGCCATAGAGCATGATATACCCATCAGAATTAAGAACACGTTCAATCCCTCCCATCCGGGAACGTTAATCGCATCGTCCGCACCTAGAACTGAACAGATTGTGAAGAATGTCACTTCCATCGATCACCTGAGCCTGGTTGCCATTGAGGGGAACGGGATGCTCGGAGTGCCCGGAGTTTCGGCCAGGATCTTCACAACACTCGCCCGGATCAAAGTGAATGTCATGATGATATCCCAGGCTTCTTCCGAACATAATGTATGCATCGTCATTCCCCAAAAGGACAGTGAAAACGCGGTCAGCTCGCTTCAGAACGAATTCAAAGCGGATATCTCCGAGAAAAATATTGACGACATCAAACTTCAGACCGATGTGTCCATCATTGCAATTGTCGGTGAGCGAATGAAAGGAACGCGGGGCATCGCGGGGAAGGCTTTTTCCGCACTGGCGCAGGTGGGCGTGAATGTAGTCGCAATCGCGCAGGGATCTTCGGAACTCAATATTTCACTGGTTGTGGAGCAGGGGGACGCACCCAAAGCAGTGCAGGCGATTCATGACGCTTTCCTGGCACTCTAATGCGTGCTATCCCCTCAAGGCCCCTTCTCTCCATGGAGGACGTGCCCGTCGATTAGATTAGAAATATCAAATAAAATGCTTCGGGATCCTTTACCTCCGGATTGCCGGCGGGCCATATTCACATCCGGGTGGAAAGACCCGTCAGGAATTCTTTTGAATTACTCCTGCCAGCACTTCCCTCTCGGCTCGCAACCAGTCTTCTTCGGGGGAACCGCCCTGTCCGCCCCTCTCTTCCCAATAGCTGTAGGCAAGCAATGCAACTTTTTCGTGTATGGAAATGGACGACAAATCCTCGATACGGACCTTCCTGGACGACGCTTTCCCGGCAGAAGCCTTTTTCGCCTTGTACCCGTCTTCCGGAGTGGAGCTGGGCGACAAATCTTTGCCGCCGGCCTTCCTGGATGATGCTTTCCCGGTGGAGGCCTTTTTTGCCTTGTACCCGTCTTCCGGATTGGAGACGGGAGCTGAACCGACAGCCTTCTTATCCGTTATTTTTTTTCTGACCATAACCACTTATTCTCCCGTCAGAGCCTTTACATACTCTATCTTCATATATCCGATGCTGATGTATGGGATATTGAAGACATACAGCTGAATTATAGTCTCGCGCTTTTTGACTATCCACTTTTTTAGGTTGTCAAATTTTACGCGCCGGCCGCATTTGCATTCCCCGAAATTGTCAGGTTTTCACTACTCCGTCCAGGGATCGTGGTAAACCTGCTTTTTATATCGGAAGCTGCTCGTCGGCCCCGTTCGCATGGATTCCCCGTTGTGGCAATACACCGGACTAACAGGCGGCTTCCACCCGCTTTTTAACATCGGGGGCCTCCGGAGCACTGGGGGCGAGCTGCAAAAATATCTTGAAGGCGTCTACCATCTTATCCGGCTCGCCGGTATTGAAATAAGCCATCCCGACATAATAGTAGGCATAAGCTTTTTTGGCATCCAGGCTGATGGATTTTTCCAGCGATTTAATCGCTTCGGCATAGTCTTCCTTCGTGTAGAAATAGATGCCGCGATACAGAAAAACATCCGAAGAATCAGGATTTTCAGTTTTTGCGGATTCCAGCCTGGGCCATGCTTCATCAAGCTGCCCCAATCCGATGTAGGCCTGTGCCAGGGCAATATCCAACTGGTAATCGCTCGGAACAGCAGGTCGGGAAAATTGGCTGTCGCTTTCCCGTTCGCTTTTCGCCGTTTCCAGCTCCTCGAGCGCTTCCTCAAAGTTACCCTGGTACAACAGGGAGAGCCCCAGATAATAACGCGCCGTAGTGTTTCGGGGTTCCGTCTTCAATTCCACGCGAAGCTTTGCTTCCGCGTTTACGTAATCCCCGGCCTCGTAGAGCTCGATTCCACTCTTAATTTGCGCGAATGCCCATTGTGGGACGGAAACCGAAAAACCAAATACCAGACAAAGAGCAAGAATATTGAAACAAACTCCGTATTTCCTCATGGTTCCTCCTTATGAACCGCTTCACTGTGTATTCTCATGAAGAAGCCGGAAACCAGGAGTCCGAAACCGGAGGGGTGGATCCAGAATCCATGGAGCCCGGATTAATTTATTGTTGAAATTGCAATTAAGTCCAATTTTCACCTCTTAATAGATCACCGGCCAAAACCATTTTATTTAATATAACGCCGCAATGGCCAAAGGGCACAAAGAATCTGCTTTCCCCGCTGTTTATTGCAAAATATTCGGACAGTGTTTTGCACTCCCCGGCAATAGGGATTACAATCATGGCTATGCGCAGAATACATGGATTTATGGCACATTTTTCCCTGCCGACTTATTCCAGGCATTCCCTGGGGCTGCTGTGCATTTCATTTATCGCTTTAATGACGACGGCGGCAGCAGCCGATTCTTCCCTCCGATTCACACATTCGGAACGGTCTCTGCAGCCGGGTGAGGTCGTTGTATTCAAAATCCGGAGTCCTCGTCCCCTGAAACGGCTGCAGGTATCCGCTTTTGAACGGGATTTTCCCGCTTTCAATGAAAACGAAGGTCTTCAATGGACCTGCCTTGTCGGGATCGACCGCGATGCCGATGCCGGATCCTATGAAGTCAAAATGAACGGTGTCGGGGAGGACGGCTCCACTGCTTCCACGGCCTGTTCCCTGGACGTTTTACCCAAGGAATTTCCGACCCGCAGTCTTACCGTAGAACCCAAATATGTTTCACCGCCGGCGGATGTCCTGGAAAGGATCCGGAAGGAACGGGACCTGGTCGATGCGATCTTCACGGCGGTTACTCCGGAAAAACTCTGGCACGGCCCCTTCAAGGCTCCCGTTCCCGGAGAGGTGATCAGCGCGTTCGGCAAGCGGACCGTTTTTAACGGACAGCTGCGCAGCTCCCACTCCGGCACCGATTTCCGCGGAGCGGTCGGCACTCCCATTCGCGCCCCGAATGCAGGACGCGTGGTGTTGACCGGAGATCTTTACTATACGGGCAAAACGGTCATCCTGGACCACGGTCTGGGCATGTATTCCTATCTGGGACACATGTCGGCCATTACGGTCAAGGAAGGAGACTCCGTCGAAACCGGAGACATTGTCGGCAAAGTCGGAGCGACGGGGCGCGTTACGGGGCCGCATCTTCACTGGACCGTGCGCCTGCGCATCAGCCGCGTCGATCCGATCAGCCTGCTGACCGTTCTCG
>CAZPHK010000168.1:0-10383 GCA_964586015.1 uncultured Acidobacteriota bacterium
TCCTATTTAAAAACAGAAAAGCGAAGGTCAGGCTGCATGGGGATTAGGACTAATCTCCAGGGGGAATTGCCGGCAAGTTTTCGGTTATTTCCTCGTATCTTTTTACCAGCGACCTTATTTGATCGGCATCGGACGCATTCGGCTTGATTTCAAGATATCTCCGCATTGCATTCAGGGAACCGCGTGGATCATTCTTTTTGGAAAGGATGTTGGCCAGAACCAGATGCATTTTGGGCACCTTGTTCTCCTTATCCAACCGTATCCCTCTGCGAATACAGTCCTCCGCGCTGTTCAACTGATTCAGGTTGTACTTTGCCAGGGCATTTAAAAAGTATGCCTCAGGGAATGACGAGGGGTCCAATTCCAGCGCCTTGCCCGAATATTTCTCCGCTTCTTTCCACTTATCTTCAATCGCCGAAAGCTGCGCAAGCCTTATATAGGGATTTACGTAGAATTTATCCAGTTTCAGCGCTTCCTTGTACGCATTTCGGGCCGCTTCATAATTTTGTTGTTTTTGATACAGCCAACCCAGTTCCACCCAGGCATTTGCATATTCAGGATATTCCGTTATCGCGGTCCTATAGTGTTTTTCCGCCTTTTCTAAATCATTTTTCTCTAATGCGTTACCTCCTTTTTCCAACTCATTGCGCGCTCTGTCCGGAACCCCTAAACTTGCGGCGCTGACAACGGTTCCTTTTTCCCTTGTGACCGGATAGATTACAATGGTGCCTACATCGATATACCCGCTTGTCTGGCCGAAACCCAACCGTGCAATGGTCGACTGATAGCCCGCATAACTGGCCTGCACCACGCAGACAGGCAAATCTTCCGGGTAATTGTGTTTCAGCATCCTTTGCTGGTTTCTTTGCGAATAAGCGCTGGTACCCCCGACAACGGCGCCGTCGGTAGAAAAATTCTCAGTCGCGTCCGGGAAAAGACCGCCGGCTCTATGCCTGTCTCCTACTACAAAATTAAAATTGCCGTTGCTGTCCACAAGTTCTTCTTTAATGACAACGCCGCCGCAATCACGCTCAATAACAGTGCCGAACGGTGGAGGGCTGCCGTCATCCTTGATCACCCTGCCTGAAATAATGATCAGGTCCGGGGTCAATTGCTGGTCTTCGGAAGGCGTCGATGTTGACGGGTTGGAAGTTTGTGGGGGAATTCTTCCCGGATTATCCGGCACGCTTCCTTCGACTCCGTTCCCGGGGACCTCTTCCTGCTGGGCCGCTGCAAATGGCATTATTGTCAGGATAAGCAATAGTGCCGGCACTTTAAGTCCAGAATTCAAATTCATAAAAGTATCCCTCATGTATATCGCTGCGTAAGGAGGGGATTCTTTTCTGGGATGGGACCGGATTGGCTGTACATCGCCATAAACTAAATATACACCTCTCAAAATTTCGTGCAAATAGCAGGAAAGATATTTTCGTCTGCTCCCGTGGGATTTCACGAATCAGACTTCGGCGAAAAACGATTTTTCCCCCACCTCCCTAAAGAGCTAACAAAGATGAAAATTACCGGTGTCTCTGGTATATTCTGATTATCCCGGGAAGCTTTCGCGGCAGGAAAGAAATTACTGGCAACATTGGAAATATCGTTATGTATACGAACTTTTTCCGGCTCAATGAGCCGCCCTTTTCCCTGACCCCCGATCCCCGCTACCTTTACATGAGCGAACGTCATCGTGAAGGTTTGGCGCATCTGCTTTTCGGCGTAAAACAATCGGGCGGTTTTATTCAATTAACAGGGGAAATCGGTTGCGGCAAAACCACGCTTTGCCGCTGTCTTGTAGGACAGATGCCCCCGGAAACGGATATTGCATTAATATTAAATCCTCGTCTTTCCGTGATTGAACTGCTCGCCGCAGTCTGTGACGAACTTCGCATAACATATCCCCCGGGCACGGAAAGCATAAAGCAGCTCATCGATGCTCTGAACCTGTATCTGCTTGAAGCCCATGCCAAGGGGCGGCGTACGGTCCTGGTCATCGACGAAGCGCAAAATCTCCAACGGGACGTGTTGGAACAGATCCGGCTTTTAACCAATCTGGAAACAGAACAGGAAAAACTCCTGCAAATTATCCTGATAGGCCAACCGGAGCTCCTCTCCATCCTGAAACACCCGGGCCTTCGTCAACTCGCCCAGCGTATCACAGCCCGCTATCATCTGCTTCCGCTGTCCAGACGGGAGACGTACGCCTACATTCAGCACCGGTTGTTCATTGCCGGCCTGAGTGATCCCGTTTTCAGCCAGCGAGCAATGCGCCAGGTTTACAGGCTCACAGGCGGGGTTCCCCGACTTATCAACATTTTGTGCGACCGGGCAATGCTCGGCGCCTATACGCTGGATAAGCGGCGCATCAGTGCGGCAATCGTCCGCAGGGCCGGCAGGGAAATTCGTGAAACCGCTCCGTCCCGTCGACGCCGGCGACTGGCATATGCAACCGGAATCGTCTTGATCCTCACCCTGCTCGCAACAATCGCCGTTCTCTTCAAGCCCGGGATTGTTTCGAATATCGGGAAGAAAACACCTTTAATGTCCATGCACGAAACCGATATGGAGCCTCGTAGTGTTGAATCCGGCAGGGAAACTGCATCCCCGGAGCAGCCGGCCCCCGATACCGCGCGAACGGCATCGCAAAATCCCGGCGATGCGATAAACACCGACGATACAATAGAAGATTCCGCACCCGCATTCCCGGAAGCGGATCCCCCGTCTCTTCCCGTGAAACATAATTCCGATGAGGCACAATCCGCGCTCCCCGGAAAAGAATCCCTGTCCTCCGTTCAACTCGAAGAAATTATCAACGATCCGTCCCTGGGCGACGGCCTTGTCTCCAGCTTCAACAGTCTTTACGCGCGGTGGAATCTACCGATCCGGATAAAACCCTCTGAAATCGGATGCAATGCGGCGCAGGAGTACGGATTTAAATGCCTTTTTTTAACCGGCGACTGGTTGAAAGTCCGGAGGCTGGATATTCCTGTAATACTCAGTCTAAAGACCGAAAGCGAACAGACGCGGCATGCAGCCCTAATCGGCTTGAACGGCAATATTGCAACAATGGCAATCGGAGACAGAACATATTCATTTCCGCTTCAGGTTGTAGACAGAATTTGGGACGGTTCGCTCATCCTCATCTGGAAGCCCCCGTTCGACGCAATCAGACTGCCGCTGGGAATGCGGGGAACAGAGATAACCTGGATTCGTCAAATCCTGGACGCATACGAGGGGAAACCGGTCTCTCCTTCACCGTCGGACCTGTTTGACGACGCTCTGAAAAAACGTATTCTGGACTTCCAAAAATCACAGCTGTTGATTCAGGATGGACGAATCGGGCCCGAAACTCTTGTACGTCTCTCGATCGCGCTTGACCTGCATCTGGTTCCAATGCTCTCCCGTTACCCTTATGAAGGAGGGCAATCATAGACCATGTCTTACATACTCGACGCATTGAAGAAGGCCGAACGGGAACGGGGATTGAATCAGATTCCTACCCTGTCGACGGTTCACGACGTCGAAGAAAAACCGGCCGGCCGTTTTTGGATTTTTTCAATCGCAGCCTTGACGCTGTTGGTTGCAGCAGCGGCATTATTGCTCTACGTTTGGACCCGAAACGATAACCCGCCGGCTGAATCCGGGGATTACGCGGCACAGCAGACCGGAGCGGGTCTGCCTGCCTCCGTAGACAATGGTATTTACAGGGCTGGCACCGACACGCCTTCTCCGGAACCAAGCCGAAGAGGAAAAAACCGTGCCGCCGACTCAGAGGAATCGCCGGTGCGGCAATCAGAGCGTCCGGAAATAAGTTCCGATGTTTCATCGGCTTCAATGACCCGAAACTCCACGGTCGGATCCCGTATCGCAGGCCGGGAAGCACAGTCGGACGCGATCCCGCCGCAGGGCACGCGGAAACCGGTATCTCCGCCGCCCTTTTCGTCTGCTTCTGCCGAGAATTCCCGTCAGATTCCAAATCTCGCTTCCGACAATACCGGGGATTCAGATTCCCGGGTCCAATCCTCAGATCCGGCGGATCGGGAATCGGCACTGCGGCAGGCTATGGAGGCCATGCATATCAGCATCCTGCTTCATTCGGAAACACCGTCGGACCGGCTTGTTTTTATCAACGGCAGAAAATACGTCGAAGGGGATTATATTGACGGACGTTTTTTGCTCGAGACAATCACGCCTGACGGAGCCGTATTGAGCTACCAGGGCGCGCGGGCCGTTCTGAAGCCGAAGACGGATTAACCCGCGTCTCTCACACCCCTTTTTCGCGAGAGATCCTGTGTCATCCCGGGCATTTGCCTTGCCAGCGGTTTTATGCGGATGCTAGAATTTTTCTTTCTAATCCGAATTTCCTTCAGGGATCCCGTCGCGTTGCCGGATTCACGGCCCCGCCGTAAGCGGGACGACAGGAATCCCTGCAGAAATCCGGCTAAAGGTAAAACATATGGGTTGGACATTATCCGTTTCCATCGCCTTGTATACACTGGGCCTTTTGCACTCTCTGTTCGGTTTCTGCAGTAAGCGCAGGGTATTTGTCAAGGTTGCCCTTGCCATGGTAGGAGGAGGATTCCTCTTCCATACCATCTCTCTAATCCTGCTCGGCATCCAACGGCAACATTTTCCGATTACCAATCTCCCGGAATCTTTTTGCCTGTTTGCATGGTTTCTCTCCCTGATTTTTCTGCTGGCCCATATACGCTACGATACAAAAGCGCTGGGAGCTTTCACGCTTCCGCTGGTTTCTCTTCTGACCATCACGGCATTCGTGTTTCACGAGGAGAACCAATCCATTCCGCCGGACCTGAAAAACGGGTGGATTTATTTTCACAGCAGCATTGCATTTTTAGCATACGCCGCTTTTTTCCTGACCTTTGTGTCGGGGGTCTTTTATCTGATTCAGGAAAAGGAATTGAAAACAAAAAACTTCCGTTTTTTATATTTTCGCCTGCCCTCTCTCCAGACGTGCGATGAATTGATGCGGTTATTTCTCACAGTGGGATTCGTCGCCATGAGTCTGACGATCATTTCCGGTTCCATTTCGGCGCCGGACGCCTGGGGGCAATCCTGGCGCGGGGATCCGAAAGTCACCGCTTCCCTGATCACCTGGGGCATATATCTGGCTTTATTGTTGTACCGGCTTTCGTCCAGATGGCGCAGCCGCAGAGCCGCTTACATCAGCATTATCGGATTTGCGTCGGTTCTTATCACCTTCGGAGTCAATTGGGGGTTTCATACGTATCTTTAGCAATACATTAGCAATATATATGCCAATTAAAGCGAAAGCACAGTTCTCTTCTGCTGCCTCCCCTTCTCAACGAAGAAAACCGGCGTCGCCGGACGGTACGGATTTCAAATGGTTAATTATGTAGTTGTTGGATTGAATCACCGCACTGCCGAACTTGATTTCAGGCAGATGGCCTCTTTCGATGGGGAGAAGCTGCCGGTCGGATTGAACCTGCTGTCCGCAAGCCCGGGAATTCTTGAAGCGATGATTCTATCGACATGCAACCGGGTGGAAATACTCGCCAACGTGGAAGAGACGGATGAAGGCGTCCGTACGATCGAAACTTTTCTCTCTGAATCCAGCCGTATTCCACTGGAACAGATGCGCGCCAAACTGTACCGGCATATGGAAACCGAGGCAGTGCGCCATGTCTTCCGGGTGGCATGTTCGCTGGACTCCATGATCCTGGGAGAACCGCAGATCCTGGGCCAGTTGAAAACCTGCTATACGGCGGCCGTCGAGGCCAAAACTGTGGGTGCCTATCTCAACATCCTTCTCCAGGCGGCCTTCCGCGCCGCAAAACATGTCCGGTCTGAAACCAGCATCGGGGAATACCCCGTATCGGTCAGCTCCGCCGCAGTGGAACTTATAAGAAAAATTTTCGGCGATCTCCGCAAGAAAAAAGTCCTGATCGTCGGCGCCGGCGAGATGGGCGAAGCCACTATCCGGAATCTGGCCGACATCGGGGTAAACGGCATTTACGTCGCCAACCGAAGCCCGGAAACGGCACGCAACCTGGCCCAAAGTTATGAAGGTGCAGCGGTTCCATTCGATGAACTGGCGGACTGGATTGCCCGCATGGACATCGTTTTCACATCCACGGGTGCACCCGAAACACTGATCCGCCGTCAGATGATGCCGGACATCATGCATGCAAGGAAAAACGAGACGATCGCGTTTATCGACATCTCAGTGCCCCGAAATATCGATCCCGCGGTAGGGGAAATAGACAACGTTTTCTGCTACGATATCGACGACCTTCAGTCCGTCGTGGAAGCGAACCTGCAGGAGCGGAAAAGAGCGGCCGCCGAGGCGGAAAAAATCGTCGACACGGAAGTTTCCACCTTTTGTACCAAGCTGCAATCTTTTGAGGTCGCTCCCGTAGTCACACAGGTACAGGGCCGCATTAAGGAAATCTGCTCAACGGAGCTGCAGCGCTGCCTCAGAAAGATCGGACCTCAGGAAGCCAGGCAAATCCAGGAACTCGAATCCATGATCGCCCGAATTGCCGGAAAAATCGCCCACCCGCTGGTCATGCAGCTTCGCAGCGGCCATGACAGCATCGACAAGGAGGCATACGTGGATATGATCAAGCAGATTTTCAAATTGCAGAAGGATTCGGATTAATCAACCAAGCCAGGAGATTGAACTCATGCTAGTAATCGGCAGCCGGGGAAGCGATCTTGCTTTGGCTCAGACCCGATGGATTCAAAAACGGATTCTTGCGTTGTTTCCGGACCTGGAAGTATCCATCCGGATCGTCAAAACGTCCGGAGACAGGGATACGACCTCTTCGATACGGACCGGTTCTTCCGTCGGCGTCTTTGTGAAAGAACTGGAACGGGCGCTGCTGGATAACGAGATCGACATGGCGGTCCACAGCATGAAAGATCTTCCGACACGGATCCAGGCGGGACTGGAAATCGCGGCCGTCCCGGAACGCGAGGAGGTTCGCGACGCGCTCGTCACGCCCGGGAAAACCGGCTTCTCCTCCCTTGGCCCGAACTCCCGAATCGGTACGGGAAGCATACGCCGGCAGGCCCAGTTACTGGCTCTGCGTCCGGATCTTGAGGTTGCCGATATCAGGGGCAATATCAACACGCGACTGAAAAAGCTGGAAAACGGTTCCTACGACGCGATAATTCTCGCGGTAGCGGGACTCAACCGCCTGAACCTTCAAAACAGAATATCGGAAATGTTCACGCTCGGGCAGATGCTTCCCGCGCCGGGCCAGGGAGCCCTCGCCGTGGAAACACGAAGCAACGATCCCAAGACCATAAAAGTGGCCCCCGCTTTAAATCACGAACCGACGTCGATTGCGGTAACGGCGGAACGGGTTTTCCTGAGGTGTATGGAGGGCGGCTGCAACGTTCCCGTCGCGGTACATGCCCTCGTCGAAGACAGCTGGATAAGCATCGACGGACTCGTTATTTCACCCGACGGCGGCCGCACAATACGCGAGTCGGTTCGCGACAGACGGGAATCCGCCTCTCAAGCCGCCGAATTGCTTGCAGGCAGCCTTCTTGAGCGTGGAGGACGCAGTATACTGAATGCCCTTTAGCGCGCTTTTGGCTGCAGTTATTGTACGAATGGATCGACCATGACGCCCCGCTCTTCGAGAACCGGCCCGCTTCAGAACAAAACCGTTCTGGTAGCCTGCAGTGCGAAGAAAATGTCTTCTCTGGCGGACGGGCTTCGGGCGTTGGGCGCCAGAGTTCTGCCTTTTCCGATTATTGAGATCCGGGACATCGAAGATAAAAGGCCGCTGGACGATGCCCTTGCATCCCTGGATAAATATGCGTGGATTATTTTTACGAGCGCGCACGGTGTTCTGTATTTTTCCCGTCGTTTTCGCGAACGTAAAACGAATAGAGATATTCCCGGGAAAATCAAGATCTGCGCGATAGGAACCGCTACGGCAGAAACGTTAAGGGAAAACGGCTTTAAAACAGACCTGATCCCGGAAATTTTTGTCGCCGAAGGCGTCATCGAAGCCCTTGGAAAATATTACGGGGGGCTTGAGAATCTTGCCGGACAACATATTCTTATTCCAAGAGCCAAGACAGCACGAAACGAATTGCCCGACGCCCTTAAGGCAGCCGGAGCGCTTGTGGATATTGTAGCCTGCTATCAAACAGTCCGGTCCCGATTGAGCGAAAAAGAAATTGTACGATACACCTCGCCTCCCCCCGATCTGGCTGTTTTTACCAGCTCGTCGACCGTTAAAAACACGGTGGAGGCCTTAGGCGCCGCTGCGGGAAGAACACTGCTTGAAAAAACCACCGTCGCGGTTATCGGACCGATTACGGCCGGAACCGTCGAATCTTTCGGCAAACATGTTGAAATTGTTCCAAAGGAGTCTACAATCGTTTCTTTGATTCATTCGATCGAGGAATATTACAGTCGGCAGTTGTAGGGGCGAACCTTGTGTTCGCCCAGTGAACATTCAAAGAAGAAGCCAACTTCGTTCCAAAGCGCAGCGATATTCATGTTGTAGGGGTGAACCTTGTGTTCGCCCAGTGAACATTTAAAGAGGGAGCCAATTCTGTGCCAAAGCGCAACGACATTCATAAAGTACTCATCATCGGATCGGGACCCATCGTCATCGGCCAGGCGTGCGAATTCGATTATTCAGGCACCCAGGCATGTAAAGCGTTACGAAAACTCGGCTATCAGATAGTCCTGGTGAACTCCAATCCGGCGACCATCATGACCGACCCGGGAATGGCGGACGCAACTTATATAGAACCGCTAAATGTCGCTTCCGTTGAAAAAATAATCGCCCGGGAGCGCCCTGATGCCCTGCTGCCGAATCTTGGAGGACAAACCGGACTGAATCTTTCCGCGCAGCTTTCAAAGCTGGGAATTCTTAAAAAGTATGGAGTTCAGATAATCGGAGTCAAGGCGGACGCCATCGAGCGTGGAGAAGACCGCCAGGCTTTCAAGAAAACCATGAATCAGCTGGGCATTGAGATGCCAAAGAGTGAAATAGCCCTGAGCCTTGAGGAAGCGGAGGAAATCCTGGAGCGGATCGACCTCCCCTGCGTGATTCGTCCGGCGTACACTCTCGGGGGAACCGGCGGCGGCCTCGTATACAATCTTGATGAATTCCGTTTAATCGTCAGCCGCGGGCTTTCCGCCAGTCTTGTAGGACAAGTACTGGTCGAAGAATCGGTCGAGGGCTGGGAGGAACTCGAACTGGAAGTTGTGCGGGATTCCAAAGGGCAGAAAATCACTGTCTGTTTTATAGAAAATATCGATGCCATGGGCGTGCATACGGGAGACTCCTTCTGTTCCGCTCCCATGCTTACAATTGATCCGGAACTGCAGAAAAAGCTGCAGGATTACTCTTACGCCATTGTGGATGCCATCGGCGTCATCGGCGGCACCAACATCCAGTTCGCCCATAATCCTGAAAACGGGCGCGTCGTTGTGATCGAGATCAATCCCAGAACTTCCCGTTCCTCCGCGCTTGCCTCCAAGGCGACCGGTTTTCCGATCGCGTTCGTCTCTTCCCTTCTGGCCGGGGGATTGACGCTGGACGAGATTCCCTATTGGCGGGAAGGCACCCTGGATAAGTACACGCCCTGGGGAGATTACGTCGTCATTAAATTCGCCCGATGGGCGTTTGAAAAATTTAAAGGAGCTGAAGACCGTCTTGGAACGCAAATGCGTGCCGTCGGCGAAGTGATGAGCCTCGGGAAAAATTATAAGGAGGCGTTCCAGAAATCTATCCGGTCCCTGGAAATAGGCCGTCTCGGTCCCGGGTTCGCAAAAAACTTCAACCAGAAGTCTCTTTCCGAACTCATGGGAATGCTGTGGCGCCCTTCCAGCGAACGCATTTTCATCATGTACGAGGCATTGAGAAAGGGCGCAACCGTTGATGAACTTTATGAAAAAACCAAAATCAAACCCTGGTTTATCCTGCAGATGAAGGAACTCCTGGAGATTGAAGAGAAAATCCTGAAACACAAAGGGGAAATTCCGCCGGATGATCTGCTGCGCACCGCGAAACAGGATGGATTCGCGGACGGCTACATGGCAAAGCTGCTGGAAATTCCGGAAGAGCGGATAAGGGAACGGAGAATCGAACTTGGGATTAAGGAAGCCTGGGAACCCGTACCGGTTTCGGGCGTGGAAAACGCCGCTTATTACTACTCCACCTATAACGCGCCCGACAAGGTCGAAGTCAGCAACCGGAAGAAGGTCATGGTGCTCGGCGGCGGTCCCAACCGCATCGGTCAGGGCATCGAATTCGACTACTGCTGCGTACATACCGCTTTTGCATTGCGGGACCTGGGATATGAAACCATCATGGTCAACTGCAATCCCGAAACGGTTTCAACCGATTACGACACTTCCGACAAACT
>CAZPHK010000169.1:0-10328 GCA_964586015.1 uncultured Acidobacteriota bacterium
TCAGCGATATTGCCGGTTTGAAGAAAAGACGGGCGAACACAAGGTTCGCCCCTACAGCATCTAAATTCTTGATTGCTGCGCCCGGAGGAATTATCCTGTTCCCTTCTATTGAGAAGATAATAAGCAATGGTCCACATGTGAGGAAGGAGCTTTCATGAGCATCAAAGTGTTTCTGAGCGAAGACGAAATCCCGAGGCAATGGTACAATCTGGCGGCTGATCTGCCCAGCCCGATGTTGCCTCCGCTGGGGCCGGACGGGAATCCCGTTTCGCCCGATATGCTGGCGCCGGTTTTTCCGATGAACCTGATCGAGCAGGAGGTAAGCCAGGAGCGCTGGATCGATATACCTGACGAAGTGCTTGAAATACTCTACCGCTGGAGGCCGTCCCCTCTTCATCGCGCCCGCTACCTGGAAGAGGCGCTGGGAACCCCGGCGAAAATCTACTATAAAAATGAAGGTGTTTCGCCCCCCGGCAGCCACAAGCCCAACACCGCCGTGGCGCAGGCCTGGTACAACAAGCAGTTCGGTATCGAGAAGCTCACGACCGAAACCGGCGCGGGCCAGTGGGGCAGCGCCCTCTCATTTGCCTGTGCGCTGCTGGGCCTTGAATGCAAGGTATTTATGGTACGGATCAGTTTCGATCAGAAGCCCTTCCGAAAACTGATGATGCAGACCTGGGGCGGCCGGTGCTTCGCCAGCCCGAGTCCGGAAACCCAGGCGGGCCGGGATATCCTTGAAAAGATGCCCGACACTCCCGGAAGTCTCGGCATTGCCATCAGTGAAGCCGTGGAAGCCGCGGTCACGGATCCATCCGGCAAGACGCGCTACTCTCTGGGAAGCGTACTGAACCATGTCCTGCTGCATCAGACCATCATCGGTCTGGAAGCCAAAAAGCAGCTGGAAAAGATCGGGGAAAAGAAGGTAGACGTCGTCATCGGCTGCTGCGGCGGCGGCAGTAATTTTGCAGGGCTCGCGTTTCCATTTGTCGCGGATAAGATTAACGGAGCGGAAATTGACATCATCCCTGTCGAACCTGTTTCCTGTCCGACGCTGACGCGCGCGCCGTTTGCGTACGATCACGGGGATACTGCCGGGATGACACCGCTTCTTCCCATGTATTCCCTGGGGCATAACTTTATCCCCCCTCCGATTCATGCAGGCGGGCTCCGGTACCACGGCATGGCCCCCCTGGTTTCGCAGGCCGCCGTTGAAGGATTGATCCGGCCCATTGCGCTGCCTCAGC
The DNA here is from genome assembly GCA_964586015.1 of uncultured Acidobacteriota bacterium. Lineage (GTDB taxonomy): Bacteria > Acidobacteriota > UBA6911 > UBA6911 > UBA6911 > UBA6911. The sequence continues at coordinate 1,245 of CAZPHK010000169.1, forward strand.
TGGAATGCTACGAAGCCGCGGTCCTGTTCGCGAGGACCGAAGGAATGATAATAGCGCCGGAAACGAGCCATGCCGTTGCCTGCGCAATACAGGAGGCCAGGAAAGCCAAGGAAGAGGCCAAGGAAAAAACGATCCTGTTCAACCTCAGCGGACACGGTCTCCTGGATCTCACCGGTTATGAAAAGTACTTCCAGGGCGAGCTTATTAATTACGATCTTCCCGACGAAGAGCTGCAGAAATCACTGGAATCGATGAAGGGCTTTCCGCCGGCGCCCCAGAATCGGACCGGTAAATGGTAGTCGGATAATGAACGATCCGGCTGATATGCCGGCCGGATCACTCATGTGTGTTGGAAAAAAAGATGACCAAAACCCAGATTTCTGTTTTTGATGACAGGGAGGGGTACTGCAGGATTCTCGGGCATCACCTCCGTTTTTCCTATTGCCGCTGCAGCCAGGAAGGATATCCCTGTTTCAAGGTTCTGGACTGCTGGTTTGAAAAATTCGATGTCCGTAAGTTCATTGAAGAGAATTTTTCCGCTGAGGAAATAGAGCAGTTTCTCCAGCCGCCGAAACCCAAAATGCAGACTCTGATGGCGCTTATTCAACAGGCGCAAAAAAGGATGAAGGATAGATAACCGGAATAAAAGGCGGGTATTTAAATGTAGGGGCGAACACAAGGTTCGCCCCTGCTTTTTTGACGAGGCCGGAATGAGGGCGAACACAAGGTTCGCCCCTACTTTTTTGGGGAGGTGTTGCCGATCCTCGCCGTCTACAGCCCCTTGGTAAAGGTTATGACGATTGTATTCCCTTCCGGTCTGTTGCACGCGTCGACCTCGAACAGATACCGGCCGGTCACAAAGAACATCTTGTTGGGAAATGCGAATGTGACTTCCGGCCCCAGAGCTGTAGCGTGATCTTTCCCGTCACCTGAATCATCGTCGCTGGCTGCGGTCGTCGCCATCTGGTGATATCCCGACAGGCCCAGCTCCACAGTCTTTGTTACACCTTTGCTTATGCCCCAGTCCAAGGTCCAGTACTGGCCGGGCGTTACATTCGTTATGTCCTGTTCCTGGTTGAATTCGTAACGGTTGAGAGCGGAAATGGACCATGTCTTCGCCTCATCGGGATAATACGTAATGCCTCCGGTCAGCATCTGTGTCCAGTAGCCTTTGCCTGGAGCAACCGGATCCATCGGGCTGAAATCGCCGGATGGCGCCCAGAAGCCGTAGCCTATCGCCGCGTCGAATTTCTGCTCATGCCAGGATATTGTGATCGGTTCGACAAAGATGTCCGCCAGGCTGAAATCGCTGCCGCTGAATTCCATCATTTCGGGAATGACGAGATCAAGATCCTGGTAGGCGAACGGTACGATGATGTCCATACCGTAAAAGCCTCCCAGGATCTGCTTGTTGGTGATCCAAACCAGGCGGGGCACCTGAACATAGGCGAAAAGATCGAATGTTGGAGGCCCGTCAGGGAATTCGTCCGCGAAATAGATATAGTTATAGTCCCTGAAATAGAGACCGGGCGGCGGCAGTTGCGGCCCCTTGATTCCTTCCGCCCCGGCAGGATAGTGGGCGGCGGTTTGCGCTTGTGCGATGCCTGCCAGCGCCATGAATGCGCAGAATAAAAGGATTATGGTTGTTCTAATTCTCATTTTGATCTCCTGAAATGTGGTGAATTCAGCTGCCGTTACTTCCGTACCCGGTTGCAATGCACAATTGTCTCCTGGTTGAAAACATCACAGGAAATGCGAAAAGCGCACATTCCTGGGGTGCCTCGACCTCACGACTGCAATGCCAATCGCAGTCCGGTATTTTTGCTTTATTAAACCTGCTCAAACTTCGACGTAAAATAGCATAAAAACGGCCGAAATCTTCACAATAAAAACAGTCGGCAGTGCTCTGATCGGGCTTCGGTAGACTGTAGGGGCGAACCTTGTGTTCGCCCTATAAAAAAACCGTTGCATGTTGAACGTTTACACGTTGTACGTTAAAAACAAAAAGATCGTTGAATGTTCAAACATAAAATATATATGCAGACAATACGCGATCCCGTATAGTTTAGGAATAAGGACCGATGCCGCGATCACGATGATTTAAAACGTCTCGGTAGTACGGGCTGTGAAATCTCCGCTGATCGGCGTCAAACGGTATCGGTAATTAATCGGCCGATTGGCGTCAATTCGATATTGGTCCAGGGGAAATGCCCGTCCGGACCAGCTGTCCACTCCGCCCACACCCATCTGATTCAGATCCAGGTTCCAATAGACCTGCGGGTGGCGGGCCAATTTAAAGAAATAATCCGCTTCTTCGATTTCTTTTTTGGAAAAGTGGTACGCGCTGACGCTCAACAGAGGGTCCCCGACGGCGAGGAGGCCGATGCCGTCCTTGTTGGTGGCCGCCATCCAGCGCACATCCGCCTTGCTGCTGTTTTCCTGGGGCCTTGAGAATTCATTCCATTCCCTGTCGACCGTGGACCGGTAGACTCCTACCTTTTCGTAATTCCTGTCGACGTAGGTCGGCGCCGGTCCGCGCCCGTACCATTCGATGTTTTCCAGCCCCGGGGACAAAATCAGTTCCGTCCCGAAACGGGGCATCATGGGGATATTTTCTTTATCGGGCGCATAGGAACACTCAACGATGATGTCTCCATTGCCGTAGACGAGGTATCTCACTTCGTATTCGGCTCCGGCTTCGTCCAGTGTTCCGCGAACCTTAATGCGGGCGCTGTTTTCGTCTATCTCCTGTACGACGGCCCCACCTGTTTTCCACGCGGCTCCCTGATCGCGCCAGATCGTGTAATCCAGGGAAGGGTCCTTTTTAACCTGATAGGACTGGGAGCGCCAGCCTCCCCTGTCGTTGTCCGTCATGGCACGCCAGAAGTCCGGACGCGGCCCGCGGTCGAGCAGTTTTATTCCTTTATAGAAATAGTCTGCTATCAGGCCGGAATGAGAGTCAAAAGTCATGGTGAAATCGCGGCCGTAAAATTCCACCTTGTCGTTTTCGCCGTAAATGACGAGACGATCTTCAACCGCCGGTGCTTTCGGTCCCGGCGCGTATACGGGAAGCTTGAATTGGTCCCGGGCGATTTCATGGCCCTTTTCCGCCCAGGGAGTGCGATTCTTCAGCACGAAACTCAGGTTGAGCCGGTATTCCATTCCGGGTTCAGGATCGATATCCGGCATCGGGATTTTGAACTTCTTTGCCTGATGCGGTTCGATATCCAGACCCGGCAATTCACCTTCGGCAATCTTTTTGTCCCCTGCTTTTACCTCCCACCGGCATGCGGCTGTTTCCTTGGCATTGATGAAATCATGCCGGTTCCTGATCTCAACGATCCCGGCTTTCAGATCGACGGCGGATGCACGCAGATAACTATAGACGTACTTGATCGCCCAAAGCCCGCCGTGGATGTCCCGGTCCGCGCCAACCAGGCCGTTCATGCAGAAATTGTTGTCGTTATAGATCCCGGCGGGATTTTCCCACCAGCCGCCGTAGGCGATGAACGTATCTTTCCCTGAGGAGCTCCGGTACTCTTCCGGGACCTGTTGGCGGATCCCCTGGTCGGCCCAGTCCCAGACAAAAGCGCCGATCGTATTGGCCCCCGAATAGAAAAAGTCCCAGTATTCCTTGAGGGCGCCGTTGCTGTTGCCCATTGCGTGCGTGTATTCGACCAGCATGAACGGTTTTTCCGGACGCTCGGCCGCACGTTTTACGGCTTCTTCCGGCGTGGGGTACATCCAGGAACTGATGTCCGTATGCGAAGCGCCGTAACGGCTGTTTCCTTCATAATGAAAAGGCCGGGAAGTATCGCGCTTCTTGGACCAGTCGTAAACGGCCGCGGCATTGGGGCCGTCGCCCAGTTCGTTTCCCAGGGACCAGATGATGACGGACGGGTGGTTCTTGTCGCGCTCCACCATTCGTTCGAACCGGTCCAGATAGATGGGCTCCCATTCGGGATCGTTGGTCAGACGGTTTTTATTGTTGAGCCCGTAGGCATGCGTTTCGAGGTTCGCTTCGTCGATCAGGTACAATCCGTACCTGTCGCACAATGCGTACCATTCGGGCGCGTTCGGGTAGTGTGATGTCCGGACCGCGTTTATGTTGAACTGCTTCATCAGTCTGATGTCCCGGATCATTGCTTCACGGCTGATTGTGTGTCCTGTGTCCGGATCGGTCTCATGCCGGTTGACGCCCTTGAGCAGAACGCGCTGCCCGTTTATCCGGAGAAGGGAATCCCGGATCTCCACTTTGCGAAATCCGATGTCGGCGGGAATGACTTCAACAGGACTGCCTCCCGTGTCGTTTAAAGTCAGAAGCATCTTATACAGGGTGGGCGTTTCCGCGGACCACTTTTTAACCTCCGGCACCGGAATAAGATATTCGACTTTTCCTTCCGATATGTCGGCGGGGAATTCCCAGTTCTGTCCGGATATGGCCGGTTTCCCGGTGGAATCCAGCAGATCCAGGCTTATGGAGCCGGGGTTAAGCTGTCCGATGTAACTGACGATTTCCACCCGAACCTTAAGTGTGGCGTTCCGGTAGTCGGCATCCAGGTCGGTCTGGACCTCGAAATCACGGATGTGCTGCCCGGCGGTGCTCCAGAGATAGACATCGCGGTAAATGCCGCTCAGGTGGAACATGTCCTGGTTCTCCACGAAGGAGCCGTCGCTGAAACGGTATACTTCCACCGCGACCAGGTTTTTTCCTTTTTTGATATACGGCGTGATGTTGAATTCGGCATCGGTGCGGCTGTCCTCGTTATAGCCGGCTTTCCGTCCGTTTACCCATAAGTAGAATGCGGAATCCACGCCGTCGAAATGCAGGAAGACCTGCCTGCCGTCCCAGTCGCCCGGAACCTCGAATTCGGTTCGATAGGAACCGACGGAATTGCGTTCTCTGGGAACCACGGGCGGCCCCGCGGTATTCATGGGGAAGGGATAGCGGGAGTTGGTATAAATGGGGATGTCGCATCCCTGCAGCTGATAATTGGAAGGTACCGGAATCGTCCGCCACCGGCTGTCGTCGAAATCCGGCCGGTAGAAATCCACAGGACGCTTCTCGGGGCTTTCCGAACAGTAAAATTTCCACGATCCGTTCAGGGACCGGAACCACGGCGATTTTGAACGGTCTCCGGCTTTGGCCAGTTCGACGGTGGGATAGACCGTCATCGTCGCATGCGGCTTTTCGACGTTGACCTTGAATACCGGCACGTTGTCCCATTCGGGCTTTTCCTGGGCCGGTACCGCCAGAACGAAAAATGCAACAAGCAGTGCGGAAATTTTATAGCGCATCGGTCCCTCCCGTCGACACATGATGTCTTGAATGTGATTAATCTCAACTGTTCTGGATTATACACCTGCCCCTCTGGACGTTGCACGTTGAACGTTACACGTTGCACGTTAAACCCAACTGCATCGTTGCACGTTTCTAAATTGTTATTGTGATGTTCTTCAGTCAGGTGGGTTTTAACTTGCAACGAAGCTTTTTGCTTTTAACGTTCAACATGTAACGTGCAACGGAGTTTTATTTACCTTAGGTAGGCCAGTAACGTATCCCGGAATCCGCGAAAGGATGAGAATGTGTCGTTCACGGCGCTCGCTTCGTAGCCGCTGTGAACCATGCAGTCGGCGCATTTGGGGTTGCCCGATTTTCGTCCGTAGCGGTCCCATTCGGTCTGCTCCAGCAGTTCCCCGAATGTCTCGCAGTAGCCTTCCTGCAGAAGGTAGCATGGTTTCTGCCAGCCGAACAGGTTGTAGGCCGGCATCCCCCAGGGCGTACAGTCATATTCCCGCTTCCCCATCAGGTACTGCAGGAACAGGGGGCTCTGGTTGAATTTCCATCGTTTGTTGCCGTTGACTAAGACCGAGGAAAAAAGCCGGGTGGTTTCGGAGCGCGCAAGAAAGTGGTCCCTGTCAGGGGCTTTTTCATAGCAGTAGCCGGGGGAGAGGGTCATGCCCTCGACTCCGAGACCCATCATTTCGTCGAAGAAGGCCCGCACGCCGTCGGGGTTCGCATCGCTGTAGAGGGTTGTATTGGTAGTTACCCGGAAACCTCTCGAGAGCGCTTCCCGGATGCCTTCAACCGCCTTGTCGTAAGTTCCTTCCCGGCAGACGGAACGGTCGTGGGATTGTCTCTGCCCGTCCAGATGCACGTTGATCGTAAAGTATTTATCAGGTCGGAATAAGTCGAGTTTTTCCCGCAGCACCAAAGCATTTGTACAGAGATAGACGTACTTTCTGCGGGAAACAAGCCCGCCTGCGATATCGGCGATCTGCGGATGCAGCAGGGGTTCGCCTCCCGGAATGCTGACCATCGGCGCGCCGCATTCCTCCGCTGCTTTAAAACACTGCTCGGGAGTCAGGTGCCGCTTCAGGATATCGGGCGGGTATTGAATCTTGCCGCACCCGGCGCAGGCAAGGTTGCACCGGAACAGCGGCTCCAGCATCAATACAAGCGGGTAGCGTTTCCTCCCCGCCGCTTTCTGTTTTATGACATAGGATGTCACGGCGGTCATCTGCGATATCGGTATGCCCATTTCATTCCTTCCAGACGTTCAATCGTATCGCATCTTGGGGCGTACTCCAAAAAAATCGTCCCTATGGACGCAACGCTCCCTCTCGTGATAGCCTTCCGAACATGAAAGCCCCGGCATTTGACGCAGGAACACTGGCTCTTATAGGAAATACCCCGCTTGTCCGTCTGCAGCGCATCTGTCCCAATCCCGAAGTGGAAATCTGGGCGAAACTGGAATGCCACAATCCCGGCGGTTCCGTTAAGGACCGCGTGGCCAAATCGATGATTGAAGCGGCCGAAAAGTCGGGCGATCTCACGCGCGACAAGATCATACTGGAGGCGACGAGCGGGAACACGGGCATCGGGCTTGCCCTGGTGGGCGCGGTCAAGGGATACAAAGTCCTGCTTGCCATGAGCGAGGCCGTCAGCCAGGAGCGCTGCCAGATCCTTGCCGCCCTGGGGGCGGAATTCCTGCGGACGCCCGCCCGCCTTGGGACGGATGGAGCCATCGAGGCGGTTTACCGGCTTCAGCGGCGGGAGCCGGGGAAGTATTTTATTCCCGATCAGTACAACAATCCTGCAAATCCGCTGTCGCATTACAACGGCACAGCCCCGGAAGTCTGGGATCAGACCGGGAGGCGGATAACGCACCTGGTGGCGACAATGGGGACTTCCGGAACCCTGATGGGGATGAGCCTGCGCCTGAAGGAACTGAATCCCGACATTGAAATTGTTGGTGTGGAGCCGTATCTGGGACATAAGATACAGGGGCTCAAGAATATGAAGGAAGCCTACCGCCCGGGGATTTTCGACCGCAAGCGCCTGGACCGGAAAGTAAATATACATGACGAAGACGCCTACGCCACTTCCCGTCTCCTTGCGCGTGAAGAAGGGCTTTTCGTGGGGATGAGTTCCGGAGCGGCCGCGTATGCGGCCATGCAGCTGGCGAAGGAACTGCCGAAGGGCGTCATCGTCGCCATTCTACCGGACGGGGGCGAGCGCTACCTCAGCACCACTCTTTTCCGCACGTCTCCGGCCGAGACCCGGAGAGAGCTGAAACTGGAGCTGTACGACACATTGACGCGGGCGCAGCGCAAATTCGAGCCGCTGGCGGCAGGAAAAGTGTCCATGTACTCCTGCGGTCCGACCGTGAACGCCGAGCCGACTCTCGGGCTTTTAAGAAGAGTGGTTGCAGCGGACCTGCTGCGGCGATACCTGGAGTACTGCGGTTATGAAGTCAAGCATGTGATGAATATTACGGATCTCGACGACAATACCATTCAGGAGTCCATAAAACGCGGGATCCCCCTGAAGGAGCTGACGGACCGGTATACGGCGGAGTTCATGGAATGTCTCGATAAGCTTGACGTGAAGCATGCCTGGAAATATCCCCGCACTTCGGAGCATATCGACGATATGACCGCTCTTACCCAAAGGCTGATCGATAAGGGATACGCCTATGAAAGGCTGCGCAGCGTCTACTTCAATATCGGTAAGCTGCCGAAGTATGGAGCTTTAAGCGGCCTGGATTTCTCCAAGATCAAAGTGGGTGCGACCGTGGATCTGGATGAGTACGACAAAAACGATCCCCGGGACTTTACACTGTTCAAGCGGGCGACGCTGGCTGAAATGTCCCGTGATATTTTCTTTGAGACGGATTGGGGCAACGTCCGTCCGAGCTGGCATGTCCAATGCACGGCAATGGCTTTGCGTTACCTGGGGGAAGAGTTCGATATCCACACCGGGGGTGCCGACATCCTTTTCCCGCATAATGAGAATGAGATCGCCCTATGTGAAGCCCTCAACGGAAAAGGGCCCGCGCGGTACTGGGTGCATTCGGAACTGGTGCTCGCCGGCGGCAGGAAGATGTCCCGATCCGCCGGGAATGCCGTGACTCTGAAGGAAATTGAGCAGTTGGGATATCCGGCTCGCGTGATCCGGTATCTCCTTGTTTCGGCTCATTACCGGCAGCCCCTCGCTTATTCCGAAGAGAAGATGAATGCCGCGCGCGCCTCCCTGAAGCGCATCGATGCGTTCGTGATCCGGCTCCAGCGGTGTACGGGACAGAAGCGTACCGACACCGTCAAAGGGCTTGTAGAGGAAGCCCTGACTTCCTTTGAAAGCGCCATGGAGGCGGACCTCAACCTGCCGATGGCCCTGGGCGCGATCTTCACCCTGGTCCGAAAAGTGAATCAGCAGTTCGCGGCCGGGGAGGTGTCGAAGGAAGATGCTTCGCTCGTTCTGGATGCGCTTGCCAGGATCAACACAGTGGTCGCGGTGATCGATTTCAATCCGGCGGGAGCCGAACATGAGGACCCTGAAATCGAATTGCTGGTAAACAGAAGGGATGAAGCCCGGGATAGGAAGGATTACGAAGAGGCGGACCGGATTCGCGAAGATCTGAAGAAGCGCAATGTCGTTCTGGAAGATACCGTCTACGGGACGATGTACTGGATAGAAAACGAATAAAAAAGAAGCCGGAAGACAGTAGCCAGGAGTCATAAGTCTGATTCCGACTTCTTACTTCTGGCTTCCTAATCTTCAATCCTCAATATGATGTTTTG
>CAZPHK010000170.1:0-10100 GCA_964586015.1 uncultured Acidobacteriota bacterium
ATATTAACAGATTCCCGCGCTGTCGTTCAAGTTCTACGTCGTTACTAAGATACGGAAACTCCGAATACTATCATATTTTATTGTGGGTCAAACCAACAATAATCGAAAAATGTATATATTTTAAGGCTGTTGCGCTGGTTCATTAAAGATATTGGAATCCAATATTATTATGAAAAGCTTGCCCGCTTCAGACGACTGTGTCGAAAATAGGTTTCAGAATCATTATTATAGATTTAAAAATCTCCAGATTGACACTGCTGTTCCGGAACAGTACTCTTACGGCTCCCGCTTAAGAGAGGAAAGAACTAATGTCGGCTTCAGATCAAAAAATCGGCAATATCCGCAACCTGGCGATCATCGCGCACGTCGACCACGGAAAGACCACGCTTGTCGATGCCATGCTGAACCAGAGCGGAACTTTCAGGGAAAACGAACAGGTTGCCGAACGGGTCATGGACAGCCTCGATCTGGAGCGTGAGCGGGGCATAACCATCATGGCAAAGAACACGGCCATCTACTACCGGGATGTGAAAATCAATATTGTGGACACGCCGGGACACTCCGATTTCGGAGGCGAGGTGGAGCGTGTTCTAAAAATGGTGGACGGTGTGATGCTCCTGGTAGACGCATCCGAAGGGCCGCTGCCGCAGACCCGTTTCGTGCTGCGGAAGGCTCTGGAGCAGAGACTGCCCGCTATTGTCGTGATCAATAAAATCGATCGTTCCGATGCGAGGCCCCAGGATGTCCTGAACGAAATTTACGACCTTTTCATCGATCTGGATGCCGGGGAAGAGCAGATCAACTTTCCCGTCCTGTACGCCGTGAGCAAACACGGTATTGCCAAAAAGGAGCTCGCCGATCCTTCAGAGAATCTTCAACCGCTGTTCGAACAGATACTGGAAACCATTCCTGCGCCGAAACCTCTTCAGAAGGATAAGCTTCAGATCCTGGTGACTACTCTGGACTACAACGACTACGTGGGAAGAATCGCGATCGGAAGGATTTTTTCCGGCAAAGTGGCTGTTGGGGATCATGTGTCGGTCTGCAAACTTGACGGCAGGATTGAAAAGACGAAGATCACACAGCTCTTTTCATTTCACGGCTTGAAACAACAACCCGTAAATGAAGCTGAAGCGGGAGATATCATTGCCCTTGCCGGTATTGAAGGGATCTATATCGGCGAAACCGTTGCGGACGAGGAAGATCCGGTGCCGCTGCCTCCCATCCAGGTGGACGAACCGACTCTTTCCATGATCTTTCATCCCAATACCTCACCTCTGTTCGGGAAGGAGGGGAAATACGTAACGTCGCGGCACCTGCGGGCCCGGCTGGAGAAGGAGGCGCTGGCCAATGTGGCGATCCGGGTTTCGGAAACGGACGAAATGGACAGCTTCAAGGTTTCAGGCAGGGGGGAACTGCAACTGGCCATTATGATTGAGATGATGCGGCGCGAGGACTACGAAATGCAGGTGTCCAAACCGGAAGTCATAACAAGAACCATTGAGGGGGTTCTTATGGAGCCGGTCGAACAGGTTATCATTGACTGCCCTTCCAATTTCATCGGGGTGGTGACCGAGGCATTGGGGAGCCGCAAGGGACGGATGGCGAGGGTCGTCGACCATGGAGCCGGTCGTGTCCGGATGGATTTCGAAGTGCCTTCGAGGGGCCTGATAGGCTTTCGCTCCGAGTTTCTGACCGACACGAAGGGTACCGGCCTTTTCAACTCCATGTTCCTTCGCTGGGAGCCCTGGATGGGCGAGATCGCCAACCGGTTGAACGGCGCCCTGGTGGCCGACCGTCCGGGTACGGCTACAACCTATGCCATGTATAACTTGCAGGAGCGCGGCGAGCTTTTCATCCGGCCGGGAACACGGGTTTATCAGGGAATGATTATCGGTGAGAATGCCAAAACCGTCGACCTGGACGTCAATGTAACCAAGGAAAAGAAGCTCACCAATATGCGGTCTTCAACCGCCGATGAAGCGATCCGTCTCGTCCCTTTCCGTGAACTTTCGCTCGAACAGGCGCTTGAATTCATCAACGAAGATGAACTTGTCGAGATCACGCCTGAAAGCATCCGGCTTCGCAAAAAGATCCTCGCAGCGAATCAGCGTTAGCAGTTCTATCCCCGGATAAAGGAGCTTCATTTATTGCTACGCCGTACAAGTCGCAAAAAGATGCTCGAAGCCAATCGCAGGTCATCGCTTGATGATCCTTCGCGACTTCAAGCTCCCGTTTCTAATTCCCGAGTAACTTATCACTCGGCAAATGTTAAGACAAACAAATGCCGATATCCCGAATGCGCTATCCAACCTTTAGGTTATCGGTAACGCTGAAGACTCCGGGAACCGACCTGGCCGCCATATCCGCAATTGTTTTATCCAGCCGGGTGCCGACAACGCCGTCAAGCGTGACATTCCCGTTCTTAACGATAATCCTTATCGGCAGCGTGGCTTGAATGGCATATCTCTCGAATCCGCCCCTCGAATAGATAGCCCTGTAGGTCTGCAGGCGGATGGCATCGTCATACGGGGATTGCGGCAAGACTTCAATGTTATTTAAAACCTTTTTAACGCCCGGTACATTCCGTACAACAGCCTCCGCATCTTTTTTCAGTGTCGGCCGGATAACCTGTCCCGCCAGAACGACTGTACCCGAATCCTCAACGATGCAATTCAGATTGTCGAACACACTCAGGAAGGGAAGCGTGACTAGGCTGTTGCGGACCTGTTTAGCCATGTTCGACAGCTGCACGTTTGTTGCGGCTGTATCTTTTCCTGCGGAATCGTAAGCCTCGGCGGTACCCGTCAAGCCGAGAAGCAATATCGAAACGGCTATCAGCGAAAGAAACCTTTTGTTTACTGTAACCATTTTAACCTCCTTACACTATATTTATTAAGATCGAATTTCTTAAATTCCAATATATTAGACAATGATTTGTCCCAAAGGTTTGAAAGCAAAACACCTTCATTGGGCCCTCCCCCGCAATAAGATTCTCAAGAACAGTCAGCGATAACAGCCTTAGGTTGACAGATGCATCGGGATTTGCTGTAAAACCGTCTGAAATTCTCCTGTTCATGGGCAAAACGTGTGCCTATAATGGGGATACGATCTAGCAAACTGTACGAACCGTATTCAATGCTGGTGTCTCAATGATTTTCGGAGGCTGAAAATGAGTGTTTTCAAAAAACTGAAGGAAGGTATTGCGGATCTGTCCGAACTGAACGTGCAGACTTTTACCGGTAACATAAACAGTGTTATTGATCAGACTCAGAGTGAGAGTATTATCGACTGGACCAAACTGATCGAAAACGCCAGGACAAGCGGCGAAGTCAAACTGATGGCTTCATCCAAAATCAAATTCGACGGGGATTCGGATACATATTTCTCGGATGATATTTCCTCGGAAATTCTGGAGGCGCACATGACGGCGATCGAGGGAGGCCGGAAGGTGCGTGAAGGGCTGATCGCCATGTTCAAGGGTGCCCTGGGACTTGAATAATGGCGGGTCAAACGGATTTGGATGAGTACCGGTTGCCGAAACTTCAGGATCTTCCGGGGCCGGATCGCTATGATGAACTGCCGGCGATTTTTCAGAGAGCGGAAGCGGAAGGTGTTCTCGCCCCGCTTCCCAGGTCCGCCCGTTCCTTTCGAATGAAGAAGCTTCTTGAATCGCGCATCCGGACCATTCGTACGCGGCTGTATCTGCTGAACTACCTCTCCCGTGACAGCGGGAAAGGTGAAATTGACGGTCAGCTGGAAGAAGCCATTCTGAAATTTCAGACGGATGCGGATCTGGTGCGGGATGGTTGGGTCGGCAAGGAAACCTGGACGGCCCTGCAGGAACTGGTCGGTTTCGAATATCCCTCCCACCTGGAGCGCTGGTTCAATAATCGGAATGCGCTCCCTGCAATAACCCGGGCGGTCAGGCTGAGGCTTTTCGTATTGGGGTTCCTGCCGAGCCGGCAGGCTAAAGGAGAGGAGAAGCTGAAGGAAGCGCTTGAGAAATTCGTTATAATCGCGAAAGGACTGAAGCTCCACGATGCGCCCCTGAAACCGGAAATGATGCCGGAAACCATAAGCGTTCTTTTCGACCAGGACCGTATCGTCTGCCGGCTGGCGGAATCGGAAGAAAATTTCAGACTGGTTCTGCCCAAAGACGTCATTAAAAAGCGCGGTTCCCGGTTTGTAGCAAAATTTATTATCTGCTGCGCTAAAGTTGAGCTCTGGCTGCTGGGGTACCAGGTTCAGCTTGACGGTAAGAGCTCATTTAAAAAGCCCCCCCGGAGTTCGTATCTCCCGTCGGAGTATCCTCTATACCACGTCCTCTATACATTCTGGAGCGAACAGGGATTTTCGCCGGCTGAAGCTGAAGAAAAGGCTACCAGGATAACCGGCCCTTTTTTCCGCAGGCTTCAGGATATTCAGGATGAAGGCGAGAGCGTATCCGATCCGGTTCTCGGCGAAAGGATTTACAGTGAACTGACCGGGAATGGCCATAAAGCTCTGGCGGAGCAGGTTTGGGACCAGATTCAATCCATCGGAAGCAGAATCTGGGACGGCATTAAGAGGATCTGGCGGTGGATGAAGTCGCTGTTTAAAACAGCGGTCCACGCAGTAAGTACATGGGTGAAAAATCTTGCCCGTTTGACATATCAATACGCGATCAATGCTTTTCCGATTGCCAAAAGACTCATTAAGCTGACAACGGTAACATTTTCCGTCCTGTTTCGAAAGACTATGCCGAATTCGGACGTCCGGCACATGGTGATCAACAGGGATCTTGATTTTGACTACAGGGTCTATTTGAATCCTGCAGGGGATCGCGCAATAACAGCGAGGCTTCTGGAAAAATTCAAAACTCGAACGGCCCTTTTCAACGTCGGGGCCCATCTGCTCGGCTTCTTGATGGACACTTTGATTACGCTGATCAAGAACGTTTCCCTGGGAGGCGGCTGGTTCGGACTGATACTGGCGCTGGTTCGCATTTACCCGAAGCTTAAAAACCTGGAAGATGTGCTGGATGAGAACAGGGCTTTCCTGGCGGTCATTTAAACCGATTCCGAGCTGAGAACTTCCATGAAACCCGACCGCCGTAAAGGGATCGTCGATATCGTTATCGAATTCCTGTAGTCTTTGTCCGGAATAAGGACGGTATTATTTATGCTTTAAAATGTTTTTACTTTAAAAGTCTTTGTTCCTGGAGAGAGATGAAAGAACCATGGTGATAAAACAGTGTAAACTTCTTGGGTTTATCTTTGCGGCATTGGCGGTCCTGTGCGTCGGTTTTCAGACGGCCGTCGGCTTTTTCCCGGAAGCTGCATCTAAGATACCGGCTGAGGACGGCTACCGGTTATGGTTGCGGTACGCACCGTCCGGAAGATTTGAAGACCATTACCGTGAAAGGATCCGGCAGGTTGTAGTGCAGGGGGGCTCCGAGACGGCTCAAGCTATCGGCCGGGAACTGGAATCTGCTATTGCCACGATGCTCGATTCCTCTTTATCTGTCGACAAAGAGTGGGCTCGCAAACCTGCTGTGATTGTCGGGACTCCTTCGACCTCGGAGTTGATTCGCAATCTGGGGTGGGATATTGATCTGGCCTCAGCGGGGCTCGAGGGTTACGTAATCCGTTCTACCAGGATTGAAGATCGGCCTGTGATTGCCATCGCGTCCGAAGGCGAGATCGGGGCTCTCTACGGTACCTTTCATTTCCTTCGTTTGCTGCAAACGGGCCGATCGATTCAGAACCTGTCCATTGTCGAACGCCCCAGGGTGCAGCTGAGACTTCTCAATCATTGGGACAATCTCGACGGATCGGTCGAACGCGGCTACGCCGGCCGTTCCCTTTGGCAGTGGGACGAACTGCCGGATAAGCTCAGCGCGCGTTATACGGACTATGCCCGGGCCAACGCTTCGGTCGGAATCAACGGCACCGTGATCAACAACGTCAATGCCGACGCCCTCATCCTCACCGGGGAGTATTTGCGCAAAGTTGCCGCATTGGCAAACCTGTGGCGACCCTACGGCATCCGAGTCTATCTGTCGGCGAATTTCGCCGCGCCTGTGCGTCTCGGCGGGCTGGCGACGGCAGACCCTCTGGATCCTGCCGTGGCGAACTGGTGGAATAAGAAAGCGGACGAGATTTACGGGCTCATTCCTGATTTCGGCGGATTCCTCGTTAAGGCTAATTCCGAAGGCCAGCCCGGACCCAAGGACTACGGCCGAACCCACGCCGAGGGCGCCAACGTTCTGGCCGACGCTCTTGCGCCGCACGGCGGCACCGTTATCTGGCGTGCATTTGTGTATGACGCGGACGTGGACCCGGATCGCGCCAAGCGCGCGTATATCGAATTCACAAAACTCGACGGTCGGTTCCGTCCCAATGCCGTCGTGCAGGTGAAGAACGGACCAGTAGACTTTCAACCGCGCGAACCGTTTCACCCTCTTTTTGGAGGCATGAAAAAGACCCCGGTGATCGCCGAGCTTCAGGCGACGCAGGAATACCTCGGTCAGGCGAAGCATCTGGTCTATCACGGCACGATGTGGAAGGAGTTTCTCGACTCCGACACATTTGCCGAAGGCGCCGGTTCGACCGTGGGCAAGGTTCTTGACGGTACAGTGTATCCCTACCAAATTACAGGCATTGTTTCCGTTACGAATCCCGGGCTGGATACGAACTGGTGCGGGCATCACTTCTCGCAGGCGAACTGGTATACGTTCGGGCGACTGGCATGGAACCACCAACTCTCCGCAGAGCAGATAGCCGAAGAATGGGTGCGCATGACGTTTACAAACGACGACAGTACCGTGGATAAGATCCGGGACATGATGATGTCTTCGTGGGAGGCGTATGTAAGTTATACCATGCCGCTTGGGCTCCATCACCTGATTGGAGGCAATCACTACGCGCCCATGCCCGAAAACGCCCGTGCGCCGCGCGCCGACTGGACGGCGGTCTATTACCACCGGGCTGCCGCCGACGGCATCGGCGTCGACCGGACACGACAGGGGAACAAGGCGGTGGAACAATATTTCCCGCCCGTCTGCAATTTGTTCGACAGCCTTGCAACCTGCCCTGAGAAATTCCTCCTGTGGTTCCATCGCTGCGATTGGGATTACAAAATGAAATCGGGCCGGACGCTTTGGGAGGAACTTTGCGGGAAGTATTACAGAGGTGCAGAGCAGGCAGGGGATCTGCAGACTGCCTGGCAATCGCTTTCGGATAAGATCGACCCACAACGTTACCGGGAAGTGGCTGAAAGGCTGAAGATTCAGGTGACGGATGCCGCCAAGTGGCGCGACCACATCCTCGAGTATTTTCAGCAATACAGCGGCATGCCGATCACCCAACAAAAATAACGCAAAGGCGCGAAGAATTTATTTATCAAATACACTGCCTGTTTTTCTTCACAAGCGGTTTACTACTCGATGAACGCCGTTTGTTATACCTTACCTAGTGCTTTGAGGACCTTATCCGGCGTGGCCGGCGATTCAACCCATTTGCCGATGGCGTTGTGGATAGCCATGATGACCAGATGGGTATTGGCCAGAGAGTGACTGATGCCGTTGGAACCGTAGCAGGCATTGCCGGCGCGCGTTTCAAGCAATTCCAGATCCACCCGGGGCATATCCAGCATGCTGACCTTCCTGTATTCAAACATATTCGTGCTGAGTTTCACTCCGGTCTTGTTGTCGTAGATAAATTCTTCCTGGAGCTGGCATCCGGTGGTGAAATCCATCACCTGGTCGATCTGGCTTTCCAGCGATGTTCGGCGCATGACCTTGCCGGGATCGGCGACCACGCCGAACCGCAGTATTTCCACTTCCCCGGTTTCTGTATCCACGGCGACCTCGCACGTGGCCACGTTCATGGTGTCCAGCGCTTTTCCCCTCTGGTTCCAGAGAGCAAGAGGCGGTCTTCCCGAGTAGGTGGCAAAAATATTTGCCCTGACCTGCGCGAGCGGAACGCCTGTGCCCGGATCGTTCTTTACAACGATTCTACCGCCCTGAAGGTCCAGTTCTTCGGGTTTCAGGCCTTTCAAGGGGTTGGGCGCCGGTTTTTTGCCGAACCCGCCCATCATACCGCCTGCAGCCGGGGGGTTGTTCGCTTCCTCGATCGCGGCTTCCAGGATTCGCTGTTTCAGGATATTCGCGCACTCTTTCACCGCCCATCCGGAAGCGGTGGTGCCGTCGCTGCCGCCTCCCCAGGGCTTGTAGATTTCATGGTGATCCAGCTTCATGCGGATATCTTCATACTTGAGGCCCAGTTCTTCGGCCGCAACCATAGCGTTTGCTTCCATGATGTAGTTGCCGATAACGGGTCCCCTGGAATCCAGGTGCACCTCGCCGTTGCGAAGCTCAAGTTTTGGTGAGAATACCGTCCCGGAATGGCGCGGGCACTGGTTGTATCGGAAGCTCGCTCCGTGCAGGCGACCGTCGGAAAGCTTCTTCTCCCCCGCCTTGTGCCACTGCCAATTCATCATTTTCTTCAGAGCCGCGACACATGCTTCATAACTGGGTACGGGATCGGGATCTTCCTGGGATGTCGGCCCATGGAGGTTCAACGTCGCGATTTCGATCGGGTCCTTCCCCAGCTTTTCGGCGATAACGTAAAGCGTTACCATCAGGGAATCCCAGCTCATTGGATTGTGCTGGCCGCTGAGCCACATTTTCCCGCGATTGCTGTCCACGACCTCCATATACTGTTTGACGTTGACGCACCGGGTGGTGAAATAGGGGCCGTAGGTCTGGTCCATCGTGTTGCCGAAATTAGTGCTTCCGCGGGCCCCGCCGTCCGCGATTGAAAAGTCGTCGATTGCCGTGATCAGTCCGTTCGCCTTGATGCCGACCTTCAGGTGCACATAGCGCTGGTTCAGGTTGAAGTCGTACATTCCATAACGGTCATGGACGCATCGAACCGGGCGGCCGGTCCTTTTGGCCAGCAGCGGGGTGATCAGCTGCTGTTTGCGGATGCCCCAGTCACAGTATCTGCCGCCGACGAGCATACACTCCTGGAAGACCTTTTCACCGGGCATGCGGTACATACGTACCACCTGGTCATGTCCCCAGGGGGTGCCTTCAATCCTCAGGTTCTTTCCCTCTCCCTGATAGATGCTGTCGAACCACCAGGCGACGCCGCCCACAGGGTTGGGGATATGACCGCAAAAAGCGGCTGTGTTCACGTCAAGTTCAATTATATGATCGGCTTCCCTGAAACCGGCCTCGATGTCCCCATCGTTGACGATCGAGTAGGACACATTTCCTTTTTTAGGAGGATTGCTGCCTCCGCCCATTCCAAATCCCATTCCTCCTTCGCTCTGTTTTCCCGGGGGAGTCGGGCGGATGACCGGCGCATCCGGTTTTCTGCCTTCAAGCAGGTCCACAACATGGGGCAGCACTTCCCACTGGATATCGAGTTGCCTTAAAGCTTCGTCGCAGATGTCTTCATTTTCGGCAACGACGATAACCGCGACCTCAGTTCCTTCCTGGTCTGCGATGTTGTCGAGAAAAGGCAGCGCAGGCCCCATGAATCCGCCGCCGCCGCTCAGGCTTCTGATGTCCTCATCTTCCCATGTGACAATGTCGACGACTCCCGGTATTTTCCCGGCTTTCCCGGTATCCACGCTGACAACCTTCGCGTTGGCGTAAGGGCTCTTCAAAAATTTGGCATGGAGCATATCGGGCGCGACGTAGTCGATGCCGTATTTTGCAATGCCTGAGGCTATCGCGTGCGACAGCCTGCCGGGAAGGTTCGGTTTTCCGACAACTTTAAAGTCCTTCCTTTGACCGTTTACTCCGTCCAGATCAGCCATGAGAATTCTCCTTGATAATCAGGTCCCGTTTCTTATGCAAGTAGGGGCGAACCTTGTGTTCGCCCTCGATTCTTCACACAACCGGCCCTCCCGGATTCGGGGATATTCTTTTAAAAGAGCAGTGGGTGCGAACCTTGTGTTCGCCCTCGATTCTTCACACAACCGGCCCTCCCGGATTCGGGGATATTCTTTTGACAGAGCCGTAGGGGCGAACACAAGGTTCGCCCCTACAACTGCAACCTGATTTTAAACCGTAGCCAGCAGCGCGCGTTTCACGAGTGTTTTGG